>NZ_JAWNCA010000030.1:0-54267 GCF_034106185.1 Enterobacter sp. 296B2
TGTGCTGTGTTGGTGCTTTCTCCCCAACTACCCCTCTCCCACCACACTTTAGACCGATTACCCACACCCCCCCCCCCGCCGCCCCCCCCCCCCCCCCCCCCCCCGATACTCTCCCGCCTGACGAAGCCAAACGCCTAATCCCAGCCCCATCAGCGAGAGCGCGAGTACATACCAGGCAGGCGCCATCGGCGACACCCCCATCATCACCGTGACCACTATCGGCGTCAGCCCGCCGAAAATGGCATACGCGACGTTATAAGAGAACGAGATCCCAGTGAAGCGAACCTCCGGCGGGAAGGCGCGCACCATGACGTAAGGCACAGCACCCACTACGCCCACGCACAGCCCCACGATACCGTACAGCAGGAACAGCTGTTCAGGATGAGTGCCCGCCAGATGGTAGAACGCCCAGCTGGACGCGGCCAGTAGCAGGCTGCCGACAATAAAAGTCAGGCTGGCACCGAAACGATCCGCCGCCAGCCCGGCGGCCAGACAGCCAAAGCAGAGCATGATTGTCGCGATACTGTTCGCCTGTAAGGTCACGGCAGGGGCGAAACCGTACTGTTTCTGCAGCCACACCGGCGACATCAAAATCACCACCACAATGCCCGCCGACAGCAGCCAGGTGAGCAGCATCGACACCACCACCGCTTTTTTATGACGCACCACGACGGCTTTGACCGGCAGCTCCTGCGCCAGCGCCTTGCGCTGCTGCATTTCGAGGAAAATAGGCGTCTCCTGCAGCCAGCGGCGCAGGTACATTGCCACCAGGCCAAACGCCCCACCCAGCAGGAACGGAATACGCCAGCCCCAGTCGTGCACGGCCTGCTGCGTCATGCTGGTGTTGACTATCGTCGCCACCACCGACCCCAGCAGGATCCCGACGGTCAGCCCCGCCGTTAACGTTCCGCAGGCGATACCGATGCGGCGGGCAGGAACGTGCTCCGCCACAAACACCCAGGCCCCCGGCACTTCCCCGCCGATAGCCGCGCCCTGGAGAATGCGCATTAGCAGCAGCAATAGTGGGGCGAGAATGCCCATTGAGGCATAGGTTGGCAGCAGGCCGATGGCCAGCGTCGGCACCGCCATCAGCAGGATGCTCAGGGTAAACATCTTCTTACGCCCGACAAGATCGCCAAAGTGGGCCATGATGATGCCGCCCAGCGGACGCGCCAGATACCCGGCAGCAAAAATGCCGAAGGTTTGCACCTGACGCAGCCATTCCGGAATATCCGCCGGGAAGAAGAGCGCCCCCACCACGGCGGCGAAGAAGACAAAGATGATGAAGTCGTAAAACTCCAGCGCGCCGCCTAAGGCGGCGAGCGTAAGGGTTTTGTAGTCCTGTCGATTCAGAGGTCGGGTGTTATGTGACATAGCGAACCATTGTGCATGTGTTGTGGATAATTTTTTACAGCAATCGTAAAGAAAAAATTACTATATCGTAAATCCATTTACACGCTACTGCGGCTGGCGCTAATGTCACATTTTAGTTAATTTCAGGAGATTGTCTCGCGGCGTGCGCTTTTAGGACGAAATGCTGCTACCACTTTGTCGTCAGTTTCCACGTACGGCCCGTCAAGCAACTGTATACAATACGGTACACTCGCAAATATGCCGTGCACAATGACGCTGCCGTCCTCGGCTTTTAATCCTTCCAGCGTCTCTTTGATCGACTTCGGCTGTCCCGGCAGGTTCAGAATCAGCGCCTGCTTGCGGATGACCCCTACCTGGCGGGAAAGAATCGCCGTCGGGACAAAGTGTAGACTGATCTGGCGCATCTGTTCACCGAAGCCCGGCATTTCACGATCGGCGATAGCCAGCGTCGCGTCCGGCGTCACATCCCGGCGCGCGGGTCCAGTTCCGCCCGTGGTCAGCACAAGGTGACAGCTCATCTCATCCACCAGCTCACACAAGGTCTGCTCGATGATCGGTTGTTCGTCGGGGATAAGGCGAGTCTGGATCTCAAACGGGGTGGTCAGCGCACTCGCCAGCCACGCTTCCAGAGCGGGGATGCCTTTATCCTGGTAAACGCCGCTGGAGGCGCGGTCAGAAATCGACACTAAGCCGATGCGTAAGGTATTCATATCCATTCCATTCAAAAAGTACTGATTAAAGGGAATGATACACGCAGAGGGAAAATTCAGACAGGGATCAGAAGAAGACGCGTGACCGGGAGCCCGGTCACGCAGAATGATTACAGCAGGTCGCCGATCATTTTTTCCAGTTTTTCCTGGTCAACAGCAAACTTACGGATACCGTCCGCCAGTTTGTCTACAGCCATTGGGTCCTGGTTGTGCTGCCACAGGAACTCAGATTCAGTGATGCGCTCTGGGCGTGCTTTCACTTCACCGGTGTAGGACAGTTTACGCTCCAGGGTACCTTCGCTCTCTGCCAGCTCTTTCAGCAGCGCAGGCGCGATGGTCAGGCGGTCACAGCCAGCCAGCTCGATGATTTCACCGACGTTACGGAAGCTTGCGCCCATAACCACAGTCTCATAGCCATGCTGTTTGTAGTATTCGTAGATTTCAGTCACAGAAATCACGCCTGGATCTTCAGCCGGTGCGTACTCTTTCTTATCGGTGTTGGCTTTGTACCAGTCCAGAATACGGCCCACGAACGGAGAAATCAGGTACACGCCTGCTTCCGCACACGCACGTGCCTGTGCGAAGGAGAACAGCAGGGTCAGGTTACAGTTGATGCCTTCTTTTTCCAGCTGCTCAGCAGCGCGAATGCCCTGCCAGGTCGACGCCAGTTTGATCAGGATACGGTCATTGCTGATACCCGCATCGTTGTACAGTTTGATCAGGCGTTTTGCTTTCGCGATTGACGCTTCGGTGTCGTAGGAGAGACGTGCATCCACTTCGGTAGAGATACGGCCCGGAACCAGCTTCAGAATTTCCAGACCGATGTTCACTGCCAGTTTATCAGTAGCATCCACAACCTGCTGCGCGCGGTCATTGCTCTGTGCTTTCGCCCAGGTCACAGCCTCGTCAATCAGTTTGCGATACTCAGGGATCTGTGCGGCGTTAAGGATCAGAGAAGGGTTAGTTGTGGCATCCTGCGGCTGGTACAGCTTCATTGCCGCGATATCTCCGGTGTCAGCTACGACAGTGGTGAACTGACGAAGGGAGGTCAATTTATCCGTCATGATAGTGTTTCTCTTTTAACGTGCCCTGGATAATTCACGCTACCGACAGCATGCCTGCAGCGGAAAAATGACAGGTTTACTTGTTAGGGGGATGTAACCGGTCTGCCCTGATGATAACACGACGGAGGGGTAGCGCAACCGCAGACAGTGCGCTTAGGCAGAGTATGATAAACTCAGAATATTAACAGGCTGCTAAGCAACAGCATGCCCAATCAGTGGTAGCGCTTACATATTCACATTGGCATCAACAAGAGGGACGTTAATGCCTGATTTCTTTTTCTTTATTAACGAAGTCCTCTGGGGTTCGATAATGATCTACCTGCTTCTGGGAGCAGGTATCTGGTTTACGCTACGCAGTGGGTTTATCCAGTTTCGTTATATCCACAAGTTTGGCAGAAGTCTGAAAAACAGCGTCACGCCCCAGCCGGGGGGATTAACGTCGTTCCAGGCGCTCTGTACCAGCCTGGCGGCACGCCTTGGCAGCGGTAATCTGGCGGGCGTTGCGCTGGCCATCAGCGCCGGTGGGCCAGGCGCGGTGTTCTGGATGTGGGTCACGGCGCTTCTAGGAATGGCTACCTCTTTTGCCGAAAGCTCACTGGCGCAGCTTTACAAAGAGAAAGACAGAAACGGGCAGTTTCGCGGCGGTCCGGCCTGGTATATGGCGCGTGGCTTAGGAATGCGCTGGATGGGCGTTCTGTTCTCGCTTTTTTTACTTCTCGCGTACGGCCTAATCTTTAATACCGTGCAGTCAAACTCCGTCGCCCATGCCCTGCGCTATACCTTCTCCTGCCCGGAGTGGATCACCGGCATCGTTTTAGCCCTCTTTGTGTTGCTCACCATTTCTGCCGGCATCAAAGGCGTCGCCCGCCTGATGCAGTGGCTGGTTCCCATCATGGCGCTGCTCTGGGTTGCCGCGAGTCTGGTCGTCGCTGCGCTGCATGCCGACCAGGTTCCGGGCGTGATTGCGACCATCTTTAAAAGCGCCTTTGGCTGGCGTGAGGTCACGTCTGGCGCCCTGGGTTACACCCTGAGCCAGGCGCTGATGGCAGGTTTTCAGCGAGGCATGTTCTCCAATGAAGCCGGAATGGGCTCCACTCCCAACGCCGCCGCGGCCGCCTCTTCCTGGCCGCCACACCCGGCAGCGCAGGGTATCGTGCAGATGATAGGCGTTTTTATGGATACCGTTATTATCTGTTCCGCCAGCGCCATGATCCTCCTGCTGGCCGGCCCGGTACCCCATACCTCGGACGCCGTCGGGATCCAATTTCTCCAGCAGGCGCTGGTGAATCTTACTGGAGGCTGGGGGGCAGGATTTGTCTCGCTCATTCTGATGCTATTCGCCTTCAGCTCGATTGTGGTGAATTACCTGTACGCCGAAAACAACCTCATCTTCCTGAAATTCGACTCTCGTCCGGCCATCCTCTTGCTTCGCCTGGGCGTGATACTGATGGTGATCGCGGGCTCCCTTTTGAACATGCCGCTGGTCTGGCAGCTGGCGGATGTCATTATGGCGCTAATGGCAATCACTAACCTGACGGCGATCCTGCTGCTCTCGCCCGTTGTGAACCTTATTGCCAGGGATTATCTGCGCCAGCGCAAGTTGTGCGTCCCCCCGGTTTTTGATGCCGCACGCTATCCCGAAATTCAGTCACAACTCGCCCCCGGCACCTGGGATGATTTGCCCCGGCGATAACAGCTATCGATCAATTCAGGGCGATTTTTTGTTAAAGTCGCTCTAAATTTCCTGCAAGGACTGGATATGCTGATTCTGATTTCACCTGCAAAAACGCTCGACTACCAGAGCCCGCTCGCCACCGAGCGTTATACCCAGCCAGAACTGCTGGACTACTCGCAACAGCTGATCCGCGAAGCGCGTAAGCTCTCGGCGCCGCAAATCGCCTCGCTGATGAGCATCAGCGACAAGCTGGCAGACCTTAACGCGACCCGATTCCATGAGTGGCACCCGGATTTCACCCCCGCCAACGCGCGCCAGGCGATCCTGGCGTTTAAGGGCGATGTCTACACCGGGCTGCAGGCGGAAGATTTTAGCGAAGCCGACTTTGATTTTGCCCAGCAGCATCTACGCATGCTGTCGGGTCTGTATGGCGTGCTGCGCCCGCTGGATCTGATGCAGCCATATCGTCTGGAGATGGGGATTCGCCTGGAAAACGCCAAAGGCAAAGACCTGTACCATTTCTGGGGCGACATCATCACCGACAAGCTGAACGCGGCGCTGCACGCTCAGGGCGATAACGTGGTGGTTAACCTGGCATCCGATGAGTACTACAAGTCGGTGAAACCGAAAAAGCTGAACGCGGAGATCGTTAAGCCGGTCTTCCTTGATGAGAAGAACGGCAAGTTCAAGGTCATCAGCTTCTACGCCAAAAAAGCGCGTGGCCTGATGAGCCGCTACATCATTCAGAACCACCTGACGAAGCCGGAGCAGCTGACCGGGTTTAACAGTGAAGGGTATTTCTTTGACGAAGAGGCGTCGGGGAAAGGCGAACTGGTGTTTAAGCGCCACGAGCAGTAAAACACAACCCCGCCTGCTGGCGGGGTTTTGCGTTAATGGTGTTTCCAGTCCGGTCCCGGACGGTTGTCGCGGTCGTTGCAGGCCCGGTAAGGCGTAGCCGCCACCGGGCAACACAATCACGCGCGCGTCATCATCAACTTACGCAGCGCCGCAAAGTCCGCCGGCAGCTCATGAGACAGCAGCGGCAGGTCAGCACGCTCGGCCAGCTCTTTCGGCAGCGGCAGCGTTTCGCCCAGGATCGCTTCCACGCTCTCTTTGAACTTCGCCGGATGCGCGGTGCCCAGGAACAGGCCATATTCACCCGGGTTAAGCTGGTCGCGCAGCGCGCGGTAGGCAATTGCCGCGTGCGGTTCAGAGGTGTACCCCACCGCCTTCAGCTCGCGCATGGTGGCTTTGGTGGTTTCGTCCGTCACCGCGGCGTAGCCCAGGTCACCCAGACGCCAGATCTTACGGCGGAACAGCTCTTCAACGCGCGGCCAGTTGTTCGGCTGTGACACGTCCATGGCATTGGAGAGCGTGGCCTGCGTGGCGTTAGGAGCCCATTTGCCGTCTTTCAGGAAGCGCGGCACGGTGTCGTTGGCGTTGGTAGCAGCGATAAAGCGTTTGACCGGCAGCCCCAGAGATTTCGCCAGCAGGCCCGCCGTCAGGTCACCAAAGTTACCGCTTGGTACGGAAACTACCAGCTGATTGCGCGCTTCCTGCGGCAGCTGCGCCACCGCTTCGAAGTAGTAGCAGATCTGCGCCAGCAGACGGCTGATATTGATGGAGTTCGCCGAGTTCAGCCCCAGCGCGGCCTTCAGCTCTTCATCATCGAACGCCTGCTTGACCAGCGCCTGGCAGGCATCGAAATCGCCGTCGATCGCCACGGTTTCAATGTTGCCGCCGAGGGTGCAGAACAGTTTTTCCTGCAGCGGGCTGATCTTGCCTTTTGGATAGAGGATCACCACGCGGACGTTTTTCAGGCCGTAGAACGCGTGCGCCACCGCCGCGCCGGTATCGCCGGAGGTGGCGGTCAGGATGGTCACCGGTTTGTCGCCGCTGATGTGGGTCAGCATCTGCGCCATAAAGCGGCCGCCGAAATCTTTAAACGCCAGGGTCGGGCCGTGGAACAGCTCCAGACAGCCGACGTCAGGCTCCACCGGCTTAACCGGAGCCGGGAAAGCAAACGCCGCGCGCACGCGCTCTTCCAGCAGCTCCTGCGGGATTTCGTCGCCGATAAATGCAGAAAGAATTTTGGTGCTGCGGGTGACAAAATCCTGCTTCAGCAGTTCGTCGATGTCGGTCAGCTGAAATTCCGGCAGGTCATGCGGGAAAAACAGCCCCTGATTTTTGCCCAGCCCCTGAGTCACCGCCTGCGCGAAGCTGACCTGCTCGTTATGATCTTTAAGGTTGTAGAGTTTCATTAATTATCCCAGTACTCGTGCGCCAGCCGTGTCCAGACGGCAAATATGAACAAAGCCTTCCTGATTTTGCAGGTAGTGTTTAGAGAGCCAGTCCGCCACGCGCTGCGCGGTGTCTGGCTTATCGCACAGGGCGAACAGCGTCGGGCCGGAGCCGGAGATGCCACACGCCTGCGCGCCGATATCCATCGAGGCCTGTCGCGCCTCGTTAAAGCCGGGCAGCAGCTTCGTGCGGTACGGCTCGGCAATGACGTCCTTCATTAGCTTCGCCGCCAGCTGCGGCTGACGGGTGTAGCAGGCGTGGATAAAGCCCGCCAGATGACGCCCGTGGGCGATGCAGTCCTGGCGACGATACTGCGCAGGCAGGATCGCACGCGCTTCCGCGGTAGAGACCTTAATGCCCGGATACGCCAGCACCCATAGCCACTCATCAAACCCTGGCACCTGCTGGCTGATGATGCCATTTTCTTCGATCATCAGCTGCATGCCGCCGAGGAAGCACGGCGCCACGTTATCGTAATGAATACTGCCGGAGATGCGTCCTTCGAGCTCGCCCATCAGCACCAGCAGACGGCTGTTATTCAGCGGCTTACCGCAGTGCTCGTTCATCGCCACCAGTGCGGCAACCACCGAACAGGCGCTGGAGCCCAGGCCCGAGCCAATCGGCATACTTTTTTCCAGCGTCATGGCGACCGGCACATTTTTGCCGATCTCCTGACAGAAGCGTTCCCAGCACTGATAGACGATATTCTCGCGCGGCTCAGACGGCAGCTTGCTGGCGAAGCGGCCCACGTTATTCAAGCTGAAGCTCTCTGCCGCTTCAACCGTGACCGTATCGCCCAGCAGCGAACCATCTACCGGCGTCACCGCCGCACCCAGCACGTCAAATCCGACGCTCATATTGGCGCTGGAAGCCGGGGCATAAACTTTGACCATGTTAAACTCCTAACTTCCATGACAGGGTACGCAGCAGATCGGCAAACACACCCGCCGCCGTAACATCGTTCCCTGCGCCATAGCCGCGAAGCACCAGCGGCAATGGCTGATAATAGTGGCTGTAAAACGCGAGGGCGTTTTCGCCGTTTTTAACTTTGTACAGCGGGTCGTTGCCATCCACTTCGGCAATCTTCACCCGGCACACGCCATCTTCTTCAATGTTGCCAACATAGCGCAATACCTTACCTTCATCACGGGCTTTCGCCACTCGCGCGGCAAAAGCGTCGTCAAGCTGGGGCAAATTCGCCATAAAGGTGCTGACATCGCCGCTGCTGTCAAACTCGGCTGGCAACACGGGTTCAATCACGATATCGGAAAGCTCAAGCTCGCGCCCCGTTTCACGCACCAGGATCAGCAGCTTACGCGCCACGTCCATACCGGAGAGATCGTCACGCGGGTCCGGCTCGGTATAGCCCAGCTCGCGCGCGGCACGGGTCGCTTCCGAGAGGCTCATGCCCTCATCCAGCTTGCCGAAAATAAACGACAGGGAGCCGGAGAGAATGCCGGAGAAACGCTGCAGTTCGTCGCCCGCGTTCAGCAGGTTTTGCAGATTTTCGATAACCGGCAGGCCGGCACCGACGTTAGTGTCGTAGAGGAACTTGCGGCGCGACTTGCTCGCCGCCAGACGCATCTGGTGATAGTAATCCATCGACGAGGTGTTGGCCTTTTTGTTCGGCGTCACCACGTGGAAGCCTTCGCGCAGGAAGTCGGCGTACTGGTCGGCCACAGCCTGGTTTGAGGTACAGTCAACGATCACCGGGTTAAGCAGGTGATACTCTTTCACCAGACGGATCAGGCGCCCCAGGTTGAACGGCTCTTTCGCCTCCTCCAGCTCCGCCTGCCAGTTTTCCAGGTTAAGACCGTGGACGTTGGTCAGCAGCGCCCTGGAGTTGGCGATACCGCAGACGCGCAGGTCGATATGCTTTTTCTTAAGCCACTCCTGCTGGCGCTTCACCTGCTCCAGCAATGCGCCACCTACGCCGCCCACGCCAATCAGGAACAGCTCGATCACCTGATCGGTGTTGAACAGCATCTGGTGCACCACGCGAACGCCGGTGGTCGCATCGTCGTTATCCACAACAACGGAAATTGAACGCTCGGACGAGCCCTGGGCAATCGCCACGATATTGATATTGGCCCGCGCCAGCGCGGCAAAGAATTTGGCGGAGATACCGCGCAGAGTGCGCATACCGTCACCGACCACAGAGATCACGGCCAGGCGCTCCTGAATGGAGAGCGGCTCCAGCAGTTCCTCTTTCAACTCCAGGTAGAACTCTTCTTCCAGCGCGCGGCGGGCGCGCAGACAGTCGACCTGCGGCACGCAGAAGCTGATGCTGTACTCGGAAGAGGACTGGGTGATCAGCACCACCGAGATACCGTTGCGTGACATGGCCGCAAAAACGCGCGCCGCCATGCCGACCATCCCCTTCATCCCCGGACCGGAGACGCTGAACATCGCCATATTGTTCAGGTTGGAAATACCTTTCACCGGCAGGCCATCTTCATCGCTGCTGGCACCAATCAGCGTGCCTGGCGCCTGCGGGTTACCGGTGTTTTTAATCAGGCAAGGGATCTGGAACTGGGCAATCGGGGAGATAGTACGCGGGTGAAGCACTTTGGCGCCGAAGTAAGAAAGCTCCATCGCTTCCTGATACGACATCGACTTCAGCAGCCTGGCGTCCGGCACCTGACGCGGGTCGCAGGTATAGACGCCGTCGACGTCAGTCCAGATCTCACAACAGTCCGCGCGTAAACAGGCGGCCAACACGGCGGCAGAGTAGTCGGAGCCATTGCGGCCCAGCACCACCAGTTCACCCTTCTCATTTCCGGCGGTGAAGCCTGCCATCAGGATCATATGGTCAGAGGGGATTTTGCTCGCGGCAATACGGCGGGTTGATTCGGCAATATCAACGGTAGATTCGAGGTAGTGACCCACCGCCAGCAGTTTCTCAACCGGGTTGATAACGGTCACGCTATGGCCGCGTGCTTCCAGCACCCCCGCCATGATGGCGATGGAGAGTTTTTCGCCCCGGCAGATCAGCGCCGCGTTGACGCTGTCCGGGCATTGGCCCAGCAGGCTGATGCCGTGCAGCACATGTTTGATCTGAGCAAACTCCTGCTCAACGAAAGACTTCAGCTGCGCGAGCGGGAAACCATGCTGTGCCTCTGCCAGCCCCTGCAGCAGCTCAGCGAAGATACGCTCTGCGTCGCTGATGTTCGGGAGTGCATCCTGGCCACCGATGGTCTTTTCAATCATCGCCACCAGATGGTTTGTGATTTTTGCCGGGGCAGAGAGGACGGTCGCAACCTGCCCCTGCCTGGCGTTGCTCTCCAGGATATCGGCAACACGCAGAAAGCGTTCTGCATTTGCCACTGATGTACCGCCGAACTTCAACACTCGCATGGTTCTACCTCGTTTCCTTTAGCCGAAAAAAAAGCCCGCACTGTTCAGGTGCGGGCTTTTTTCTGTTTTTCCTGTACGCGTCAGCCCGCATCGTTACCTGTGGTAATGATGATGGTTGTGGTAATGGTGGTAATGCTGATGCGTTTCATGGATGTTGTGTACTCTGTCATTATTATCTGTCTGTGCTGTATTCTTTTAGGGTTAAAGGATCGGGCACCTTAAGTCAATGAATTTTTAATTTGATCACAATTCCGCAGACGTTCACGTCACGCTGCGCGCCGTTTTATTTTCATCCGAATCCCCCAACTGCAACCCTCCACGACAGACCTTTTCGCCATACTAAAAACTTATGGCAGCATTTTACTCGGCCAATTTTTTTTCAATATCGTGCAGCAAACGGTGCAACATGGCAGTGTCCCGCTGCTCAAGACGTCCAAGGCGCTGCTGTAGCCAGTCGGCCATTTTTCGATCGTCCGCAACGCCAAGGCTCGATAGCAGGCTCTCCACGCGAGCACGAAGCGCGGCCAGCTGATTTTCATTTGCCGCTTCTGCCTGAGGTTGGGGGATTTGCATTAGGGAGGCTAATTGATAGCAATAGACCATGACCGCCTGGCCTAAATTCAGGGAAGGATAATCGGCTACCATCGGCGCACCGGTGAGAACGTCCGCCAGCTCAAGCTCTTCGTTGGTGAGCCCGGAATCTTCGCGACCAAATACCAGCGCGGCTTTCTCCAGCCACTGGCTTTTCTCCTCCAGCATGGGTACCAGTTCAGCAGGCGTGACGTAGTAGTGGAACTTCGCCCGGCTGCGTGCGGTGGTCGCAACGGTAAACGAAATATCGTGCAGCGCGTCGGCAAGCGTAGCGTAAGTCTTTATATTATCGAGAATATCACCCGAACCGTGCGCCACCCAGCGGGCGGCAGGCTCCAGGTGCGCAGTGCTGTCCACAATACGTAAATCGGTAAAACCCATGGTCTTCATGGCGCGGGCCGCAGCGCCTATATTTTCGGCTCTGGCTGGAGCGACCAGTACAATCGACAGATGCATTTATGCTCTCTTTTTAATCAGTTAGCGGGTAAAAATGTGATGCACTTCAACATATTACGCAGCGCGAATTTACAAATTTGCAACACGAATCACCGAAATAGCGTTTCATAATAAATTAAAGACACTAAACTATTTTGTGTCTGAACAATCAGTTAGAATGTTAACAGGAGCCTATTATCCCTATGTTTTATAATGATAATGGCAACATGAATACCCTATTCTGATTGGATTCGCTTCGTTTATAAATCAATCTCCGCAACTAGTTGGTTTATTGAAAAATTGTGACAAAGGCTAGCATTCGGCTACGATGATTTCATCAAACTGTTAACGTGCTACAATTGAACTTGATATATGTCAACGAAGCGTAGTTTTATTGGGTGTCTGGTGTCACTTAGCCTGTTATGTTGCTGTTAAAATGGTTAGGATGACAGCCGTTTTTGACACTGTCGGGTCCAAAGGGAAAGTACCCAAGACCAAGCTAATGATGTTGTTGACGTTGATGGAAAGTGCATCAAGAACGCAATTACGTACTTTAGTCACGTTAAGCCGATCATGTTAATTTGCGACATGTATCAGGCAGGTCAGGGACTTTTGTACTTCCTGTTTCGATTTAGTTGGCAATTTAGGTAGCAAACATGCAGACCCCGCACATTCTTATCGTTGAAGACGAGTTGGTAACACGCAACACGTTAAAGAGCATTTTCGAAGCAGAAGGCTACGATGTCTTTGAAGCGACCGATGGCGCAGAGATGCATCAGATCCTTTCTGAAAATGATATCAACCTGGTGATCATGGATATCAACCTGCCGGGCAAAAACGGTCTTCTTCTGGCGCGCGAATTGCGCGAGCAGGCGAACGTCGCGTTAATGTTCCTGACGGGCCGTGACAACGAAGTTGATAAGATCCTTGGCCTGGAAATCGGTGCGGATGACTACATCACCAAGCCGTTCAATCCTCGCGAGTTAACCATTCGTGCACGCAACCTGCTGTCCCGCACCATGAACCTGGGCACAGTCAGCGAAGAGCGCCGTAGCGTCGACAGCTACAAATTCAACGGCTGGGAACTTGATATCAATAGCCGTTCGCTGATTAGCCCGAACGGTGAGCAGTATAAACTGCCGCGCAGTGAATTCCGCGCGATGCTGCACTTCTGCGAAAACCCGGGCAAAATTCAGTCCCGTGCAGAGCTGCTGAAGAAAATGACCGGCCGTGAGCTGAAGCCTCATGACCGTACCGTAGACGTGACCATCCGTCGTATTCGTAAACATTTCGAATCTACGCCTGATACGCCGGAAATTATCGCCACGATCCACGGCGAAGGGTACCGCTTCTGCGGAGACCTGCAGGAGTAATCCGGCAGTTAACCCATGAAAAAACGGCGCATTTGCGCCGTTTTTTTTTATTTCCAGATCCGCATCGTATCGTCATCCGGCGATGCAGCTGGCTCAGACCGCTTCGGCTGTGAAAGTGAATACCAGTCGAGATGTCGGGTCAGGTACATCACGGCGAACAGTGCCAGCGCCAGCACCGCTGACCCCAACAGCAGCGCGCTATCCTCCGAGCGCAGCAAGAACCACATCACCACGTCCAGCCCCAGCAGGGCCAGCACGAACAGCCCGCTACGCTTCCAGCTTTTCAGCACAGCCCGCAGGTACATCCCGTTCATCGCCGCACCAACCAGACTTGCAACAACCCAGGCTGGCGTAAAGCCGACGTGTTCTGACAGCGCCAGCAGCACCAGATAGAACAGCACCAGCGACAGCCCCACCAGCAGATACTGCATCGGGTGCAGGCGCAGCCCGGTCAGAGTTTCGAAAACAAAGAAGGCCATAAACGTCAGAGCAATCAGTAAAATAGCGTACTTGATCGCCCGGTCAGTCAGTTGATACTGATCGGCGGGCGTGGCTACCGTGACGCTGAAAGCGGGGATCGACTCCCACGCCGGAGATTCACTGCCGTTGAACCAGCTCTCAAGGTTGTTCGCAAACCAGCTGCTCTGCCAGTTCGCCTGAAAACCGGAATCACCAATTTTGTGCTTCACCGGCAGATAGTTACCCATAAAGCCTGGATGTGGCCAGTTGCTGTTCAGCGCCATTTCACTGTTACGTCCCACAGGCACCACGGCAAAACTTCCCGTCCCTGCCAGATTCAGCGACATCTCCATGACAAACGTTTTTGGCTCCAGCGCTTTGTCCGTCAGCGGGATATGAATCCCGGAAAGCCCCCCATACACGCCTGAACCCGGCTCTACGCCCAGCGTCTCACCGTTGATACTGGAGACGTTCACCGTGCCAATGCCGCGAGCGTCGCCCACGCCAACAACGATAAACGGCTGCCCCAGGGTCATCGCCTCCCCTTTCAGCTGCGTGATTTTTTCGGTGTTGAACCGCGCTTTTATGTTGAGTTTAGTGTTCCAGATCTGCCCGTCATAAATACCGATATTTCGGGACTCAACGTGCTGGTTACCCTCAACCAGCAGAGACTCCGGCAGGATAAAGCGCATATAGCTTTTCTTGTATTCGACTTTCTTCTCATCCTCTAACTTGTAGAAGACCTCCGTCACCGGGATCGCAATCAGCGGGCCGACCAGTTTTTGCGGTCCACTGGTACTCTGGCGAAGCGTATTTTCGACATCGTTACGGTAGCTTTCACGCTCTGAAATGAGGTTACTCACCATAAACAGCGGAACTAACAGCAGCAGAATGCACCCCAGCAGGGTGCTTACTTTCCAGAACAGGGGGGATTTCATCATTACGTCTCCTTTGTGATGAGGAGAGCGTAACCAGGCTGTGTGGGGGCAGTTTGAAGTTATGTGAAGGGACGGTGAAGTGTCAGCGTGGCCATCACGCCACCTTCATCACGATTGCGCAATGTAATGTCTCCCTGATGCAGACGAGCCACCTCCCGGACAAAGGCCAGCCCAAGCCCGCTGCTCTTAACCCCGTTCTCCCGCGGCAGGGAATAGAAGCGTTCAAAAATACGATCCTGCGCGTAATCCGGGATCCCGCTTCCGCTGTCGGTGACGATCAGCTGTATCTGCCCGCGCTCTTCCCGGGCCGCCAGTTCTATGGCTCCGCCCTGCGGCGTAAAATCGATAGCGTTATCCAGCAAATTGCCGAGCGCCTGTTCGAGCAGGTCGGGATCGCCTTCAACATAAAGCGAAGCAGGCTGGAGGGTCAGCGCAATCTCTTTTGTTGCCAGCTGCGCCGATCGCGCGTCGGCAAGCCGGGTAAACAGCGAGTCGACCCGGACGGCCTCGGGCGTAATCTCGACCCGATTTTCAAGCCGAGCCTGAGCGAGCAGTTTTTCAACCAGCGACTGCATGCGCGCGTTTTGTACCAGAATGTTATCGATGAAACGAGCAGCCACCTGCGGCGGCGGCTGCTCGGCGAGTATTTCCGCCGCGCCGCGTATGGCGGCGATCGGGCTTTTCAGCTCGTGGGTGAGCGCATGGACATAGCGTTCAATATAGTTTTTCCCTTCGAGGCGAATGCGCATATTTTCCAGCGCCTGGGCCAGCTTGTGCAGTTCGCTACTACCTGGATTGGGCAGCGGGAGAGGCGTGTCAGTGGTCACCGAGTCGGCGTAGCGCGATAACGTACTGATGGAACGGTTGATCCACCAGGCGACAAAAAGACCGATCAGCAAAGCAATGCCGAGCAGCGCCCCGCCTGCCCACAGAATTCGCCGCTCGCTGCGATGGATAACCGGTGCCATCGCGCTGTTAGGTTTCCCTACCGACAGCACGCCGATGATTTTTCCCTGCTCCACAACCGGCGCGGCAACATACATCACCGTACTCTCCGTATCCTCGGGATTGATCTGAGTACTGCGCGCGCCGTATTCGCCGCGAAGCGTCAGCCAAACGTCGTTCCAGCGAGAGTAATCCTGCCCCACGGCCAGACCGGCGGAATCAAAAACCACTCTACCCTGCGCATCGGTCATATAGACGTGATACTCGTTGCGCACCTTATGAATGCCGCCGATATTGGCGCGGAAAGGCCGCTGATGGAGTTGGGAAAAGGCCTGCGCCAGTTTGCCCTGCTGCGCATTGCCCGAAAGAAGATCCTCACGCCCGACTTCGGCGAGCAAGGTCGCGGTATCGATCAACGTGCCCTCGGTTGCCCTGCGCACGCCGGGCTTCACTTCCTGAACAAAGATCGACAGCACAAACCACGCGGCGATGGCCACGATGAGGAAATATCCCAGCAACAACCGCATCCCAATGCGCATCAGTAAAGGCCCAGACTATAGCCCATACCGCGATGGGTGCTGATGGGTGAAAGTTCCTCGTTCACCGCCCGCAGCTTGGCGCGCAGGGTTTTGATGTGGGTATCCACGGTACGATCGAAACTGTCCCCGTCTTCACCCCATACCTTGTCCATGAGTTGCTGGCGAGAAAATACTCGTCCGGGCTCCTGTAACAGGGTTTTGAGCAGCAAGAATTCGTAGCGAGTCAGGGGCAATGCTTCACCGCACCAGCTGATTCGGGCTGCAGGTTCGTTCAGTTCAAACTGCCCGATACGCAACGTTTCTGATGGTGCGGCGGATTTTTGCATGCGCCGTAAAATCGTCCGCACCCGGGCGCAGACTTCACGAGGTGAGAAAGGTTTCGCAACGTAGTCATCAGCGCCCATTTCCAGGCCAAGCAGCTTGTCTACCTCATCACTGCGCGCCGTCAGAAACAGCACGGGCAGTGAGGGATGCTGCGCCAGCAGCTGGCGGCAAAGCTCAAATCCACTGATGTCCGGCAGCCCGACGTCCAGAATGGCGAGCGCCGGAACCTGCCGCCGCGCCGCCTCCAGCACCGGTAGCCCCCGTTCAAACGCCTTTACCGCAAACCCTTCCTGCTGAAGCATGTAGATAAGCGTATCGGCGATACTGGTTTCGTCTTCAACCAGCCAGACCACAGGTTGTTGCATGGTTCATCCCTGCATTAATGCCACGGCATAATCGGCACCGCGCTGATCGCGTTTTTCGGTGAGCCTTCCACCACTTTGTCGGAATACGCCAGGTAGGCCAGGGTGTTGCGTTTGGCATCATAGAAACGCACCACCTGTAGCTTTTTAAACACCAGCGAGGTCCGTTTCTGGAATACCACATCGCCCTGCGCTTTGCCGTTTTTGATTTTATCGCTCAGCTCAACCGGCCCCACCTGCTGACAGGAGATCGCCGCATCGGAAGTGTCTTCCGCCAGCCCCAGGCCGCCTTTAATACCGCCCGTCTTCGCGCGGCTAACGTAGCAGGTGACGTTTTTCACGTCCGGATCGTCAAACGCCTCCACCACAATTTTGTGGTCCGGACCGAACATTTTGAACACGGTATCGACAGAACCAATCTGTTCCGCCTGCGCCGCACGGCCCGCTACCAGCAACAGGGCAGTAAGAAGCAAAGTCTTGTATTTCATATTGTTACCATTCTTTAAAATTGCATTGAGCAATTATTCAACACGTTAGTCAAAAATGTAGCAAGATCACAGGATTAGAATATATTCACCCAAAACGAAGGAGAAAAGGCATTAATGCGCAAAAAAAACACTGAATGCTAAAACATCAAAAAATGCTATTATCCGCTAACCTGTTATCAGGCACCTGCTGTTTTAAGGATGAGGATAGTATATGGATCAGGCTGGAATTATTCGCGACCTGCTCACCTGGCTGGAAGGTCATCTCGACCAGCCTTTGTCACTGGATAATGTGGCGGCTAAAGCGGGCTATTCCAAGTGGCATCTGCAAAGGATGTTCAAGGATGTCACCGGTCATGCTATCGGGGCCTATATTCGCGCACGTCGTTTATCGAAATCTGCTGTAGCGTTGCGCCTGACGGCGCGGCCCATTCTGGATATTGCTTTGCAGTACCGTTTTGATTCGCAGCAGACCTTCACTCGCGCCTTTAAAAAACAGTTCTCGTTAACGCCAGCGCTCTATCGCCGCTCGCCTGACTGGAGCTCGTTTGGTATGCGTCCGCCGCTGCGTCTGGGCGAGTTCGCAATGCCGAAATACGAAATGGTCACTCTGCCGGAAACCCATCTGATCGGTACGACCCAGAGCTACTCCTGCTCTCTGGAGCAGATTTCTGAGTTCCGTCATCAGATGCGCGTCCAGTTCTGGCGCGATTTCCTGAGCCATGCGCCGGCCATTCCGCCGATCCTGTATGGCCTCAACGAAACGCATCCAAGCCAGGAAAAAGACGACGAGCAGGAGGTGTTTTACACCACCGCCCTCACCCCTGACATGGCCAACGGCTACATTCAGGGCTCTAAACCTGTCGTACTGGAAGGCGGCGAGTATGTGATGTTCTCATACGAGGGTTTAGGAACGGGCGTCCAGGAGTTTATCCTGACCGTTTACGGAACCTGCATGCCAATGCTGAATCTGAATCGCCGTAAAGGTCAGGATATTGAGCGCTACTACCCGGCGCAGGATGCCAAACCAGAAGAAGGCCCAATCAATCTGCGTATGGAATTCTTGATTCCGATCCGTCGTTAACGCTGCAGTTCGTCAAGCGCAGGGGCATCGAGATGCGAAATGTCCCCTGCCATCTCCACCACCCAGCCCGACGCCAGCCACGCGCTTTCCTGGTAATCAATCCGGGAAATGGAGCAGTTGCGCAGACGCAAACGGCGCTCGGCATAAGCCGGCAATCCCAGAATGGTGCTCACCAGGCAGCCCAGGGCGATACCGTGACTCACCAGCAGCGGACGGCTGCCTGCCGGAAGTTTGAGGCATTCCGCCAGTGCCGCATGCATACGCACGCTCAGCTCCTGCATGGATTCGCCCTCAGGAATACGGCCATCTTCGGTACCGTTCACCAGTGTGCGACGCCAGCCCTCTTCCGTTTCCGTCAGTGTATCGATATGGCGCTTTTCCAGCACGCCCATATCCAGCTCGCGCAGGCGCGGCTCAAGCATCACATCGCAGCCGCAGGCGTCTGCAATGATGCGCGCCGTCTGCTGTGTGCGACCTAAATCGCTGGTAATAACGTGGGTAATGCCCAGCGTTCTGGCGCGTTCCGCCACCTGCCACGCTTGCTGCACACCCTTCTCGGTGAGAGGACTGTCTGACTGGCCTTGAATACGTCGCTCGGCGTTCCACTGCGTTTCACCGTGGCGAACAAGGTATACCTGTAACATGCTTTTTTTCCGTTATACTGCGATGAGTTTTTTTGAATCGAGCTTAATTATGCACCATGTTGTCTCTGCTACCACCAATCCTGCCAAAATTCAGGCAATTCTAAAGGCTTTCGAAGAGATTTTCGGCGAAGGATCCTGCCATATTGAGGCCATCGGCGTCGAGAGTGGCGTACCTGAACAGCCGTTTGGCAGCGAGGAAACGCGCGCTGGCGCACGAAATCGCGTGGCAAATGCAAAAGCCGCGGCCCCGAAAGCTGACTTCTGGGTCGCCATAGAAGCAGGCATCGACGAAGGCGCAACCTTTAGCTGGGTGGTGATTGAAAGCCGC
This sequence comes from Enterobacter sp. 296B2, assembly GCF_034106185.1. Lineage (NCBI taxonomy): Bacteria > Pseudomonadati > Pseudomonadota > Gammaproteobacteria > Enterobacterales > Enterobacteriaceae > Enterobacter > Enterobacter sp. 296B2. The sequence continues at coordinate 18,989 of NZ_JAWNCA010000030.1, forward strand.
GAGCAGCGCGGCGAAGCACGCTCGGCCACCCTGCCGCTGCCGGAGATCATTCTGGAAAAAGTCCGCGCAGGTGAAGCGCTCGGGCCGGTAATGTCGCACTACACCGGCATTGATGAGATTGGCCGTAAAGAAGGGGCAATTGGCGTCTTTACGGCGGGTAAGCTCACGCGTTCAGGGGTTTACCATCAGGCGGTGGTCCTGGCGTTAAGCCCGTTTCATAACGCCATTTATCGTTGATCGCCCAATAAGACTGACTCAAGCCACTGACGCAGCTCGACCGGCGCAGACTTCAGGCTGTTCGATCCACGGGTTATCGTCGCGATGCCCGCGCCCAGCTCGTTTTTCAGCTCGCGCTGGCTCATCTCACCGCGCAATAGCTCTTCAATGATGCGCACGCGCGTGCCCAGCGCCTCACGCTCGTCCGGCGTGAGCATCAGCTGCATGAGGGGGAGGTGCAAATCCTGCTCGTAAGACTGGCGAAGCAGCTCCACAAAACGAAGCCACTCCTGGTGACGCTGTTCGGCCATCGCCGAGGAATATGGGGAATGCTGGGTCATGTTATGCTGCCTCTTGTACTCATTAGCGAGTACAGCATAACACAACCCATGCCGATCAGTAACGTCTCTGCCACTCAGCATCGCTCATCAGGGTATCTTTCTGCCCCATGAAGTAGCGATAGTAGGCGTCATAGGCCAGCACGTTCTTCACGTAGCCGCGCGTTTCCGAGAACGGGATGCTCTCGACAAACGCCACGGCGTCGATGCGTCCGGCGCTATTGCCAAGCCAGGTGCGCACGCGACCCGGGCCAGCGTTATACGCCGCCGACGCGAAGATACGGTTATTGCCGAACTGCTGATACACGTACTGCAGGTAGCTGGTGCCGATGTTGATGTTGGTATCCGGATCCAACAGCTGTGACGGGCTGCTGTACCCAGGGATATTAAACATCTTCACCGTGTGCGTTGCCGTGCCCGGCATAATCTGCATCAGCCCGCTGGCGCCCACCGGGGAACGGACTTTCGGGTTCCAGGCGCTCTCCTGACGAGCAATCGCCATGGCGTAGCTTTGCGGGATATCTTTGCCGCTGGTGTAGCGGTCAAACAGATCTTTATACGCCAGCGGGAAACGCTCTTCGAGATGATCCCACAGCTTACCGGCGATCGTCGCCTGCACGCTCAGATCCCACCAGTGATTATCAAACGCATAGCGGGCAAGCTGCGCTTTTTCATCCGTGGTGCGGCTGGTCACCAGGTTGGCCCACTCGCTGCGCGCGGTGTTATCCATGTTCCAGTACATCAGCTCGCGAACGCGCGCCATCTCTGGTCCCTGCGTCAGCGACGGGTTCGCATTAGCGGGCGCTTTGTCGATCCTGAGCGTGTACTCTTCGCCCAGACGCTGGGCGGCCGCCATCGGATAGAACCCACGCTGCTGCATCAGCGAGTGAAGAATATCTTTGGCTTCGCCTTCACGACCACGCTCCAGCAGCAGATCCGCCTGCCAGTAGCGCCATTCGTCTTTCTCTTTGGCATCCATCGGCAAACGCGCGAGCCAGGTGTTGAGGCCACGGCGGTCGCCGGTACCCAGCGCCATGCGCACGCGGCGTTCCACCAGCGACGTGGAGTTAGAACGCATTATGGCATCGTCTCGCCAGCGCGCCTGTTCGTCGGTCACATCCGTGCCCATCAGTCGCCACGCCACGATGTCGCGCAGCTCCTGGGTTTGATCTTCATTCAGCTGCTGCGCCTGCACCAGCTGCGGGATCATCAGCCGCGCATTTTCGACATCGTCGCGCGCCACGCTGGCAAAAGCCACCGCCGCCATCTGGCGGGTAAAATCGGTCGAGCCCGTGCTGCGGGCAAAGGTCAGCACGCTGTTCGGATCGTTTGCCAGCGCGATAACCGCCGAGGAGATAGTCTGGTAATCGGACGGCATCTGCCCTGCCAGCGCGGTCACCAGACGCGTGTTGCCGGCTTTCATCGCCAGGCGGATGCGCTCAAGGTAGGCCAGCGGGTCCTGCTTGCCGGACGCGCGCCATGCGCCAAACAGGGAATCACAGGCGTTCGGCTGGCTTTTGCCGGTCAACCACAGATCTTTCGCCCCGGCCCATGCCTCTTCCTGCTGTCCGGTCGCCCATTTCGCATAGTAGTAATTACACTGCGCTTCGGTGGTATTCGGCTTGTCAGGGCTAAACGCCAGCAGGCCGCGCCAGTCTTCACGACGCGCCAGCTCATTCACAAAGCGAGACTGGAGATTTCGGGCAGGCGGCAGGGTCGGGTTCGCCTTAATGAAATTATTCACGGTGACGGTCGGCTGGTTCATCAGATCGTCGGTAATCTGGCGATACTCCAGATACGGATACAGCGGATAATCCTTGAGCGTCGGCATCAGCGCCTGCACGGTATCCATCTGCTTGTTGTCCCACGCCTGTTTAATCTGGGCGTAGCGGTTACGTTGTTCATCCAGTGAATCTGCATGCACCGCCTGGCTTACCGCCATTACGCATACGCTGGCAGCCAGCAGACGCCAGACCACCCGTTTGGCTTTTTCCACAAGCTCTTCCTCATTGTTTTTTCGTCAATTGCAGCGTCTTGCCACGTCAAAGTCACAACAACTTATGCTAACCAGGCATCCTGCAACGCGCCACGTCATGGACACTTTTTTACCTTTCTTGCGCGTTTTAACACTCCCGACGTTCCTGGCTGGGATTAGGGCGTGAAAAAGGCTACACTTCGAGGCTGAAATTCCTTCTCATTACGATAAAAGAGGCGAAGTCCACGTGGCTCAATTCGTTTATACCATGCATCGTGTCGGCAAAGTTGTCCCGCCGAAACGTCATATTCTTAAAAATATCTCGCTGAGCTTCTTCCCGGGCGCAAAAATTGGTGTTCTGGGTCTCAACGGTGCCGGTAAGTCCACCCTGCTGCGCATCATGGCCGGCATCGATACAGACATCGAAGGTGAAGCCCGTCCGCAGCCTGGCATCAAGATCGGCTACCTGCCGCAGGAACCTCAGCTGAACCCGGAACACACCGTACGTGAGTCCGTTGAAGAAGCGGTGTCCGAAGTGGTTAACGCGCTGAAAGGTCTGGATGAAGTGTATGCCAAATACGCCGAGCCGGATGCGGACTTCGACAAGCTGGCCGCTCAGCAGGGCAAATATGAAGAGATTATCCAGGCGCACGATGGTCACAACCTGAACGTGCAGCTGGAGCGTGCGGCTGATGCCCTGCGTCTGCCGGACTGGGATGCGAAAATCGCGAACCTCTCCGGTGGTGAACGCCGCCGCGTGGCGCTGTGCCGCCTGCTGCTGGAAAAACCAGACATGCTGCTGCTCGATGAACCGACTAACCACCTGGATGCGGAATCCGTGGCATGGCTGGAGCGCTTCCTGCACGACTTCGAAGGCACCGTGGTGGCGATTACCCACGACCGTTACTTCCTCGACAATGTCGCAGGCTGGATCCTGGAGCTGGACCGCGGCGAAGGCATTCCGTGGGAAGGCAACTACTCCTCCTGGCTGGAGCAGAAAGATCAGCGCCTGGCGCAGGAAGCTTCTCAGGAAGCGGCCCGTCGTAAGTCTATTGAGAAAGAGCTGGAGTGGGTGCGTCAGGGCGCGAAAGGCCGTCAGTCTAAGGGCAAAGCCCGTCTGGCACGCTTCGAAGAGCTGAACAACACCGAATACCAGAAACGTAACGAAACCAACGAACTGTTTATTCCACCTGGAGCACGTCTGGGGGATAAAGTGGTTGTAGTCAGCAACCTGCGCAAGTCTTACGGCGACCGCCTGCTGATCGACGACCTGAGCTTCTCCGTACCGAAAGGCGCTATCGTTGGGATCATCGGTCCGAACGGCGCGGGTAAATCGACCCTGTTCCGCATGATGTCCGGTCAGGAACAGCCTGACAGCGGCTCTATCACCCTGGGTGAAACCGTGAAGCTGGCCTCCGTTGACCAGTTCCGTGACGCGATGGATAACAGCAAAACCGTGTGGGAAGAAGTCTCCGGCGGTCTGGATATCATGCGTATCGGCAACACCGAGATGCCAAGCCGTGCCTACGTTGGCCGCTTTAACTTCAAAGGCACCGACCAGGGCAAACGCGTGGGCGAGCTGTCCGGCGGCGAGCGCGGTCGTCTGCACCTGGCGAAGCTGCTGCAGGTTGGCGGTAACGTTCTGCTGCTCGATGAACCAACCAACGACCTGGATATCGAAACCCTGCGCGCGCTGGAAAACGCCCTGCTGGAGTTCCCGGGCTGCGCGATGGTTATCTCGCACGACCGCTGGTTCCTGGACCGTATCGCCACCCACATCCTGGACTACCAGGACGAAGGTAAAGTGGAGTTCTTCGAAGGTAACTTCACCGAATACGAAGAGTACAAGAAACGCACGCTGGGCGCCGACGCGCTGGAGCCGAAGCGTATTAAGTACAAGCGTATTGCGAAATAAGTGCCTGAGTGCCGGGTGGCGGCTTCGCCTTACCCGGCCTACGGTACTGCGCAGTTTGTAGGCCGGGTAAGCGTGAGCGCCACCCGGCTTTTTTATTTGCCCACGTAATACCGCTTCACCTCATCGAACTGCATCGCAAACTCGATATAGCTCATCAGCGCGGGCGAGTTCAGCTTTCGGCTCGGGTAGGCCAGCCAGAGATCGTTACCTTCAACGCTCCACTCCGGCAGCACCTGAACCAGTGCACCTTTTTCGATCTTATCTTCCAGCAGAAATGCGGGTAACAGCGTGATCCCCGCACCGGCAATCGCACATTCGCGGGCGTACACCAGATTATCGGTCAAGTGGGCGTTATTCGGCAGGTAGCGGTAATCCTCGCCCTCGCTTCGCAGAAGCCACTCCGACCACGCCCGGTGCGTAATACTGCGGTGATCCACCAGTTGGCGAGGATGCGTCAGCGGCTCCCGGCGCGCCAGATAGTCCGGCGAGGCCAGCATGTAGCGCGGGCAATGCCCGATCATCCGGCCAATCAGGGAGGAGTCCTGCGGCCTGCCGGTGCGCAGCGCCACGTCAAAGCCGGACTCGACCAGATCCACCACGTCGTCAGAGATCGACACATCCAGCGAAACGTCAGGATAGCGAAGCTGGAACTCGGCATTCATATGCGCCAGCAGCGTCGCCCCAATCCCCGCCGGACAGGTGATCCGCAGTCGCCCGCTGGGGTTTTCACGCAGCCGTTGAATGGCGTACTCCGCCCGCTCACTGGCCGCCAGCATCTCGCGACAGTGCACCAGATAGTGCTCGCCCGCGAACGTGAGGCTGATCCTGCGCGTGGTGCGGTTGAGCAGGCGGATCCCCACCTGCTGCTCCAGCTGACTAATCCGCTGGCTCACGCTGGATTTTGGCAGTTCCGCCTTCTGCGCCGCCGCGGTAAAGCTGCCCATCTCCGCCACCAGCGCGAATAGAGCCATATCCTGCAGCTGTTTAAACATGATTGTTCATCCTGTGCGAACGCTGAGTTCTTGATTGTCCATCTTATCATGCAGCTGGCCACTTAATAGACTAGCCTCAACAAAACGCATGCCATTGAGGAGCACACCATGTCTGTTAAAGCCATTGCCGTTAACCCAGAAAATCCATCCACCTTCATTGAAATCACCCCGCCTATGCCGCAGCCCGGCGAGCACGATCTGCTGGTGGAGGTGAAAGCCGTCTCCATAAACCCTGTAGACACCAAGGTGCACGCAGGCATTGCCAAAAACGGGCTGAAAGATCCGCGCGTGCTCGGCTGGGATGCCAGCGGGATCGTCAAAGCCGTGGGGACTGGCGTGACCGGATTCAAACCGGGTGACGAGGTATGGTACGCGGGAGACATCACCCGCCCGGGCAGCAATACCACGCATCAGCTGATCGATGCGCGCATAGTCGGGCACAAGCCTGCCAGCCTCGGCTGGGCGGCTGCCGCAGCACTGCCCTTAACCGCGCTCACCGCGTGGGAAGGCCTGTTTGAACGGCTGAACATTCAGGATGCAGGGGCGGACAAAACGCTGCTGATCATCGGCGGCGCGGGCGGCGTGGGCTCGCTGGCGATCCCGTTTGCGAAGCACAACAGCAAAGTGAAGGTCATCGCAACCGCTTCACGAGAAGATTCCGCCCAATGGTGCCGCGATCGTGGGGCTGACGCGGTGGTGAACTACCGCGATCTGAAAGGCGAGCTGGCAAAACAGGACATCACCTTTGTGGATTACATTTTCATCCTCAACGACACCGACGGGCACTGGGATGCGGTCAGCGAACTGATTGCACCGCAGGGGCATATCTGTTCCATCGTTGAGAATGAACATCCGCTGAACCAGGACAAGCTCAAGTCCAAATCCGCCGCGCTGCACTGGGAGTTTATGTACACCCGCAGCATGTACCAGACCGCTGATATGGCGCGGCAGGGTGAGATCCTCAATGAGGTGGCGAAGTTGGTGGATAACGGCGTGGTAGAAAGTTCGCTGAGTGAAACACTGCACGGGCTGAGCGTGGAAAGCATTACCGAAGCGCACCGTAAAGTGCTGGAGGGGCATATGCGGGGGAAAGTGGTGGTTGAGTTCTGAGTGGTTGGTCCCCCTCACCCTGCCCTCTCCCCAGACGGGGAGGGTTATCTCGGCTCCGTTCGATCCCCTCGCCCCTCTGGGGAGAGGGTTAGGGTGAGGGGTAAACTACCCCTGCTCCCCCATCATCTCCTTCACCAGCTCGACACAGCGCAGGAAACGCGAGTCGTAGTCCGACTCTTCCACATGCACAAACTCAACGTTGTTTTCGTTGAGCATCTCCACCAGCATGGACTGGAATTCTCGCCTGTCCACCGAGCTGCCGAGGCTGCGCATGCCGTCGGCCACCCACGGGGTATTATTTTCCAGCAGGATCACCAGGTCAAAGCGGTATTCGTCAATCAGCGCCTGCACGAACGGGTGTTCGCGCCCCTCGTACTTTTTACAGAACGCCTGCGTGGTGACGAAATCGGTATCGATAAAGGCCACTTTATTGGCGTATTTCACGGCAAAATCAATGTACTGGGCGTGTCCGAGGGCAATTTTATCGTAGTCCGAATACTGCAATGCCATCTCGTCGCCGCCGAGGTGCGAGAACACATAATCGCGGCCATACTCCCACGCGCTGGTGGTGTTGAAGATGTTCGCCAGCTTGTTGACCAGCGTTGATTTACCGCTCGATTCACCGCCCAGAATAGCCACCGTGCGCACGAAGAACGGCTTCACTTCGGTCGGGATGTAATCCCAGTAGCGGAACGGGTTCTCGCGGATCTGCGCCCCGCTGATGTTCATAAAGGTGCGTTTTGGATCGATCAGCACCGTCTCGATGCCCAGATGCTCGCGGAACTGCGGCGCGTCGGACTCTTCAGAGGTGTAGATCCAGTTAGGCGCAATGCCCTTTTCTTCCATAAACGCTTTGATGCCGTTGCTCCACACGTCCCAGCCGTGCGGGTACGGCTCCATGCCCTCTTCGTTAAAGGCATGAATACGAATGTTTTTCTGGTACTTAAAGGTCTGCAGCAGCCAGCGCAGGCGGTCCGGCACGGTGGGCTGCTGCGACATGGCGCTGTCTTCAAACAGCTGACGGTCGCGAGTTTCGTCGTAACCCATGATGATGTGCAGCTCGTCAACCTGGCTACAGGCGCGCTGGATCAGATAGATATGCCCGGTATGCAGGGGGTAAAACTTGCCGAACACCACGCCGATGTTCTTTTGCATACGCGGGAATTCGAGCCCCAGAAAACGGTGCAGCGCTTCGAGCTTCTGCGCGCTGGGGCTTTTGATTTTGGCGTTCAGCAGTTGGCTCAGGTAGCCTTTGGTCATGCCGCTGGCGTCAGCCACCTGCTGCAGCGTGCAGCCTTTCTGACGGATTGCGGTTTTGATGTAGTCAAATGATGACATAAATTACGGTGCCTCCTGCAAAATCGAATACGTAATTATAAGTCGTCAAAGACATTTAACGCATCTGCGAGTTTCTTAACACCAAAGACCTGCATCCCTTCCGGGATTTTTTTCGGCACGTTAGCTGCCGGAACAATAGCCCGACGGAAGCCGTGTTTTGCTGCCTCGGAGATACGCTCCTGGCCGCTCGGCACCGGACGGATTTCCCCGGCCAGCCCTACTTCACCAAACACCACCAGATCCTGCGGCAGCGGCCTGTCGCGCAGGCTGGAGACCATCGCCAGGAGTAGCGCCAGATCTGCGCTGGTTTCGGTGACTTTAACGCCGCCAACCACATTAACGAACACATCCTGATCCGCCATCTGCAGGCCGCCGTGACGGTGCAGCACCGCCAGCAGGATCGCCAGACGGTTCTGCTCCAGACCGACCGCCACGCGCCGCGGGTTACCCATCATAGAGTGATCCACCAGCGCCTGAATTTCGACGAGCAGCGGGCGCGTGCCTTCCCACAGCACCATCACCGAGCTGCCGGAGGTGATCTCATCGCCACGGCTCAGGAAGATGGCTGACGGGTTGCTGACCTCGCGCAGCCCCTGTTCGGTCATGGCAAACACGCCCAGTTCGTTCACCGCCCCAAAACGGTTCTTGTGGCTGCGCAGGGTACGGAAACGGGAATCCGCGTCGCCGTCGAGCATCACGGAGCAGTCGATACAGTGCTCAAGCACCTTCGGCCCCGCCAGCGAGCCGTCTTTGGTCACGTGGCCGACCATCACAATCGCCACGCCGCGCGTTTTGGCAAAGCGCGTCAGGTAAGCGGCGGTTTCACGCACCTGCGCGACGCTGCCCGGCGAGGACTGAATGTCCGCCATGTGCATCACCTGGATGGAGTCGATCACCATCAGCTTCGGCTGCTCTTCTTCGGCGATCATACAGATCTGCTCGATGCTGGTTTCGGAGAGCATGTTCAGGTTACCGGTCGGCAGGCCAAGACGGTGCGCGCGCATCGCCACCTGCTGGAGTGACTCTTCCCCCGTGACGTACAGGGTTTTCATCTGTTCGGCGAGCTTGCAAAGCGTTTGCAGCAGCAGGGTAGATTTCCCCGCGCCCGGGTTACCGCCGATCAGAATCGCGCTGCCCGGCACCACGCCGCCGCCGAGCACACGGTCAAATTCCTTGAAGCCGGTGGAGAAGCGCGGCAGCGCCTCCAGGCTGATATCTGAAAGTTTTTGTACCTTCGACACGCCTGCATTGCCCGCATAGCCACTCAGGCGTTCATTGCGGGCCACGCTCGGCGAAGCCGCCACACCACGCACTTCGGTGATGGTGTTCCAGGCATGACAGGCGCTGCATTGCCCCTGCCAGCGCGGATAATCCGCACCACATTCATTACAGACAAATGCGCGTTTTGGAGCTTTCGCCACGGTTTACCTCGTTATTTCTGATTAAGGCTGCCGGAGAGAATGCAGAACACCCCCATCAGGTCAGCGTGACGGATAGTCACTTCCGTCTTTTCATTCACTTTTGGCTTGGCATGGTAGGCAATGCCAAGGCCAGCAACTTTGATCATCGGCAGATCGTTCGCGCCATCACCGATGCCGACGGTCTGCTCGACAGGAATGTCATATTTCTCCGCCAGGCGCGTCAGGGTGTTGGCTTTGTACTGGGCATCCACGATGTCGCCGATGACCTGGCCGGTCAGCTTGCCGTCCATGATTTCCAGCTCGTTAGCCACCACGGTGGTCAGATGCAGTTTTTCACGCAGATAATCTGCAAAGAAGGTGAAGCCACCGGACGCAATCGCCACTTTCCAGCCGAGGGACTGGAGCTTCAGCACCAGCTGCGTCAGCCCTGGCATCAGCGGCAGCACGTCGCGCACCTGGCGCAGAATGTTGGCGTCGGCCCCTTTCAGGGTCGCCACGCGCTGGCGCAGGCTGGCGGTGAAGTCCAGCTCGCCGCGCATCGCACGCTCGGTGACTTCCGCCACCAGCTCACCGCTGCCTGCCAGTTTAGCAATCTCGTCAATACACTCGATCTGAATGGCGGTGGAGTCCATGTCCATCACCAGCAGCCCCGGCGTTTTCAGGTGCGGAATTTTGCCGAGCGGCGCAACGTCCAGCCCGGCGTCATGCGCCAGACGCGTTGCGCGCTGCGTCAGGGAACCCGCCAGCCGGATGACCTGGTAATCTTCCACGCACCAGGCCGCTACGATGACCATCGCCGCGCCCAGCCTGGTTTGATACTGGGTCAGGCGTTGCTTATCCAGGCCGCGTCCGTACAGCAGCCAGCCGCTACGGCCAGCGTGGTAATCCAGAGGCATCACCTCATCGCCACTTAACGAGAGCGGCAATCCTGGCCATAAAGAGACATCCGTTGGCAGGTCACACCAGGTAATGTTCGGCATTAAAGCTCCTGTAATTTCGTTCGCGCCGGAAGGTTCCAGAGGGAAAATAACGCATGAGGCTACCCTGTAACCATCACTTCTGGCAACATTAAGCCCTAAATTTTCAGCAGGTGGAATATGGCTCGCGCAAAACTGAAATTCCGGCTTCATCGCGCCGTGATTGTCCTTTCCTGTCTCGCACTGTTAGTGGCATTGATGCAGGGGGCATCGTGGTTTAGTCAGAACCATCAGCGGCAGCGCAACCCGCAGTTTGAAGAGCTGGCCCGCACGCTGGCGCGTCAGGTGACGCTCAACGTTGCGCCCCTGATGCGCACCGAGACGCCGGACGATAAGCGGATAGGCCAGGCCTTGCGTCAGCTTACGGAAAACAGCCGCATTCTGGATGCGGGCGTATACGATGAAAAAGGTGACCTGATTGCCCGCGCCGGAGAGCACGTCGACGTGCGCGACAGACTGGCGCTGGACGGCAAAAAAGCCGGAGGCTATTTTAACCAGCAGATCGTCGAACCCATTCAGGGCAAGAATGGTCCGCTGGGCTATCTCCGCCTGACGCTCGATACTCACACTCTGCCGACCGAAGCCAAACAGGTGGATAATACCACCAATATTTTGCGCCTGATGCTGCTGCTCTCGCTGGCCATTGGTGTCGTGCTGGCGCGTACCCTGCTTCAGGGCAAGCGCACCCGCTGGCAGCAGTCGCCGTTCCTGCTGACCGCCAGCAGATCGGTTCCCGAAGACGAAGAGAGCGAGAAGAAAGAATAGTGATAAAGTAGGCGAACGATTCGGAAAAGGAACTCTGCCATGACGACGTTACGCCTGCTTATCTCTGACTCTTATGATCCCTGGTTTAATCTCGCGGTAGAAGAGTGCATCTTCCGCCAGATGCCCGCCACCCAGCGCGTGCTGTTTCTCTGGCGCAACGCCGATACAGTGGTCATTGGCCGCGCGCAAAACCCGTGGAAAGAGTGCAATACGCGGCGTATGGAAGAGGACAACGTCCGTCTGGCGCGCCGCAGCAGCGGCGGCGGCGCGGTGTTTCACGACCTCGGCAATACCTGCTTCACCTTTATGGCGGGTAAACCGGAGTACGACAAAACCATCTCCACCTCGATTGTCCTTAACGCGCTGAATTCACTCGGCGTGACGGCGGAGGCGTCGGGGCGGAACGACCTGGTGGTGAAAACGCCCGAGGGCGACCGAAAAGTCTCCGGCTCCGCCTACCGCGAAACGATGGATCGCGGCTTCCACCACGGCACCCTGCTGCTGAACGCCGATCTGAGCCGTCTGGCGAACTACCTGAATCCGGACAAGAAAAAGCTCCAGGCGAAAGGGATCACCTCCGTGCGTGGACGGGTGGCGAATCTGGTGGAACTGCTGCCGGAGATTACTCACGAGCAGATTTGCGACGCGATCCGTGACGCGTTCTTTAAACATTACGGCGAGCGCGTGGATGCGGAAGTGATTTCGCCGGATAAAACCCCGGATCTGCCCAACTTCGCCGAAACCTTTGCCCGCCAGAGCAGCTGGGAGTGGAACTTCGGTCAGGCCCCCGCGTTTTCTCATCTGCTGGACGAACGTTTTACCTGGGGCGGTGTAGAGCTGCATTTTGACGTGGAGAAAGGCCATATCACCCGCACGCAGGTATTTACGGACAGCCTCAACCCGGCACCGTTAGAAGCGCTGGCGGCCCGCTTGCAGGGCTGTTTGTATCGGGCAGATATGCTGCAGCAGGAATGCGACGCGTTGATTGGGGATTTTCCAGAGCAGGAAAAAGAGTTGCGAGAATTATCGCAATGGATAATAAATGCGGTTCAATAATACTGAATATCCCACTAAAGCCTACGAAATAGCTTTAGTGGGGTAATTATATTTAATTTACATTTAATAACAGCAATACAATTAACTTTATCATTCCATTATTTATTTAGCCCTTCTTAAAACACGCTTCAAATAATCTAACTAGATGCTTTCCCCATCCGAAACGAGAATGTAGGTTCGCAAGATAATATTAATTATCCACTCCGCGATCTCCTCACAATTTCGTTAAGGATTAACGATGAAAAAGTTATTAATTGCAACAACCGTTGCTATGGCACTTTCCGCGGCTGCGCACGCGGCAGACTCAACCGCACTGTTAAAAGTTCAGGGTGTCCTGACTAACGACGCCTGTACCCCAACGCTGAGCGGCGGCGGTACCGTTGATTTCGGCACCACCTATGTTGATACGCTCTCGTCAACGAATACCAACCAGCTCGGTAAAAAAGACATCACGCTGTCTATCGCATGCTCGGCCCCCACAGCCTCAGTTGCCTGGGGCATAGAAGATAACGTCGGTTCGCCTGCAGCGGTAGGCATCACCAACCCTGGCTTCACCACGGGTGGCAATGTTTATGACGATCAAACAGATGTCCAGTTTGGCGTAGGCAGTACCACTGGTGGAGTCAAAATTGGCGCCTATGCCGTTACGATTGATAAAGCAAACTCAACGGCTGATGGCGTCGCGCAGAACGTTATTACGGCATACTCCACTAATTTCATGGGGTGGTCTGGCTTTAATGACGGTAACCCCCGGGATTACGTTACACATGATGGACAAGTATATTCGCTGGGAACGTCTGCATACATACCCGTCGCCTTTACCAACGCCGTCTTCCCGTTGCGCGTAGCCCTCGCCGTGGATAAAACCAGCACGCTGGCGATTACTGACGATACCCCAATTGCTGGTCAGGCAACCATTACGCTTTATTACCTGTAATCCCTTTTCGTGCCGCTGATATTGGCGCGATGAATTAACCGTTAAGGAACAACGATGAAAAAGATTTTACTTGCCAGTGCCGTCGCGATGGCGCTGACCGCCGCAGGCGCGAACGCAGCCTCTACCGCTGTACTGAAAGTGACCGGCCTGCTCTCTGTTGAAGCCTGCACCCCGACCCTGAGCGGCGGCGGCGTAGTGGACTACGGCCGTATCCACCTGTCTGAACTGTCTGCCACCACCGACAACCAGCTGGGCACCAAAGACATCTCCCTGACCATCAATTGCCCGGACGCCGGTGCGAAAGCGGGCTGGACCATTACCGATGACAGCGCGGCGTCTCGCGCTACTGGCGTGACCATCACTAACGGCGATGCCGCAAACGGTTCAGTAAGCAGCGCAGACCAGTCCTACGGCGTGGGTCTGGCAGGCGACGTGAAAATCGGTGCTTACTCGGTTTATACCGATGTCGCCAACGTCCTGGCTGACGGCGTAAGAGTGGATCCGATCTTCGGTGCGGCAACCACCCCGACCTGGGCGAAATCCACCACCGGTATCATCAAAAACGGCAATGCCGAAATGATGACCGTGGCGGCCACCGGTACCACTGCACCTCTGGCTTACAGCACTGCAGTATTCCCGCTGAAGGTTTCTCTGGCGATTGAGGACACCACTACGCTGGCCATTACGGATGATACCAACTTGTCAGGCCAGGCCACGATCACCGTGAAATATCTCTAATTATCACCGCGATAATGAATGAACCAGGCCTCCTTTTATTGAGGAGGCTTTTTTATCAGGTTAAAGGAATAATCTCGATGTCTGTATCATCCTCTCTTTGCAAACTGGCGCTTGCCGCCCCATTTCTGTTTTCTGCCTTTGTTACGCAGGCGAATGCCGCGGGCATGGTGCCGGAAACAACGCTGCTGGTGATTGATGAATCCACCCACAGCGGCGTGATGAACGTCAAAAACACCGATAACGGCCCTGCGCTGCTGTACACCACCATTATCGATCTACCCGATGACACCGGCATCAAGCTGGACGTGACTCAGCCCGTCGTTCGCGTCGAGCCAGGCCAGCAGCAGCAGCTGCGCTTTATTATGCAGAACACGCAGCCGCTCACGGTTGAGCACCTCAAACGCGTGACGTTTGAAGGCATTCCACCAAAAAGCACCGATAAAAACATGAAGATTGGCTTCAACATGCGCCAGGATCTGCCGGTGCTCATTCGCCCTAAAAACCTGCCCGTGGTCACCGATGCCTGGAAGCTGCTGACCTGGTCCGGCAGCGGCCAGACAATCAAAGTGAAAAACCCGTCTGCTTACGTGGTTCGCCTGGCGCAAAACGTCACTTTCCTGCCGTCCAATACCACAGGGAAGCTGCAAAAAACCTATATCCTGCCGGGCCAGACGCTGGACGTCAGCGTGGCGAAAGGCATTACCGGTGATAAATCCGTGCGTTTCTATCCAGCCAGCCGCTACGGCATTAGTGTTCCGGATTTCACCGCGCCGTTAGGCCAATAATAATAAATATAATGAGAGTTAATGCGTGAACAACCTGAACCTTGCCTCTTTGATTCGAGCAGCACTTTACTGCTCGCTGACAGTTTCACTGATCCCAGGCTCGACGTTGCTGGCGAGGGAAGTGACCTTTGATACGGATATTCTTGCCACGCGCGGGATCAGTAAAAACCTGGCGGATTACTTTGCCGAAGCGCCGCGTTTTCTTCCTGGAAGACATACCGTTTCGGTCAAAATTAACGGCGTGGACAAAGGGTCACTGGCAGTGCTTTTTGGCGATAAAGGTCAGGTGTGCGCTGATGAGGACTTTCTCAGCGCCATGGGCTTAATGCCCTTGCGCATCGGAAAGAATGAATCCTGCCACAATTTGCTCGCGGATTATCCCTCTGCCGTCATTAACGCCATGCCCGGCAACGAAACGCTGGAGTTTTATTTACCGGCAGAAGCCCTGGATAACGGTTTTCTGACCCCGCAAAACTTTATTAAGGGCGGTACCGCCGGGCTGTTAAACTACAACCTGTTCAGCAGCCGCAGTGAATATAGCGGTTCAGAAAGCCAGGATTATACCCAAGCCAACCTCGAAGCCGGGTTTAACCTCGCGGAGTGGGCGGTACGTAGCCGCTACATGATCACCGACGACAACGGGAAATACCGTTCAGACAGCCTGTATACCTACGGTGAACACGTGTTCCAGTCACAGAAGGTTCGCGCGCAGGTCGGGCAAATTAACGTTCAGTCTCAGCTTTTCGGCGGTGCGGCCATCAACGGCGTACAGTTTATTCCCGAACAGGGTTTAGCGCAGGATACGCCTGGCGTTACTGTTAAGGGGCTTGCGCGGGGCAACCAGGCACGCGTTGAAGTTCGCCAGTCAGGACAGCTGATTTACTCCACGCTGGTTAACGCAGGGCCGTTCAGCCTTGAAAACGTGCCCGTTGTCCGCAGCAACGCCAACCTCGACGTCAGCGTGGTGGAAACCGACAACTCCATTACCCGCTTTACCGTGCCGTCCTCTTCGTTCAACTTCCAGGTATCGCGCCCGGTGGGCCTGGCGATGTCGCTGGGCCGCGTTCGCGACGTCGACAGCGATTACGCCATGCCCTGGGTCTACAACGTTTCCGACGGATGGCGTCTCGACAGGGACTGGATCACCACCGCATCCGGCGTACTCGCCCAGGACTACCAGGCCGTCGGGGGCATGCTGCAGTGGCTCCCGGCTGATCGCATGACGCTTTCCGGCTCGCTGCTGGGCAGCAAAGCAAACTACGGCGAATCGCAGCAGGGGGCGAAGGGAGAACTGAGCGCCGGGATGTCGATGCCGGGCAACCTGAACGTCAGCTTAAGCGCGGCGAAATACAGCACCGGCTATCGCGAGCTGACGGAAGCCCTTGTCGACGACTTTGACGGTTATCAGGGCAGCTACAGCGCGAACCTGAGCTGGAGCAATAATATGCTGGGTACCTTCTCTCTGGGCTATTACGGCTATCAGGCAACCAACGACAGCGATGATACCCGCAACGTGATCGTCTCCTGGAGCCAGTCGTTCAAATACATGAATATTACTGCCAACTGGCAGCACGCCGTGAATCAGCAGTCGGACGACGACGACGGCAGCACGCTGAACGACGACGATATGTTTTACGTCAACGTCAGCTTCCCGCTGGGATCGCAGCGTGTCGGTGCGTATATGCGCAGCCAGGGTGAGAAGACCAACTATGGCCTGCAAAATAGCGGTTCTCTGGGACAGGACACAAACTACTACCTCTCTGCCGATCGTGATGACCAGAATCACGAAAACAGCTTCAACGGCAACATTAATACCAACCTCCATTACACCCAGCTCGGTATTGGAGGAGGAACCACTGGCAGCGACCAGCGCAACTACAGCGCAACGCTCTCCGGCGGGATCGCCGCGCACCAACATGGCCTGACCTTCTCGCCATACGAGGTGAAAGAGACCTTCGGTATCGCTCGTCTGAGTGAACCTGAGAGCGGCATTGAAATCTCCACGCCTCAGGGCCGCGTCTGGACCGACCGCTGGGGTCAGGCCGTCGTTCCTGAAATGACGGAGTGGCGGAAGTCACGTATCGAAGTGAACGCCAACACCCTACCGAAGAGCATGGACCTGGCTAACGGGATCAAAAATATCTCGGCAGCCCACGCCGCCTTCAAAGAGCTGAATTTTGAGGTACTGAACACCCGCCGCGTCATGCTGGAAGTGAAACAGGCTGACGGCAGCTGGTTACCGAAAGGCACCAGTATTGTGGATGAGAAAAACAACTATCTGGTCAGCACCGTCGATGACGGGCGCATTTTCGTTTCCGATATGTCGAAAAGTCCGACGCTGTATGCCGTGGATGACAATATGCAGCGCCTGTGCCGCATTAAATACACGCTGAGTGACGTTCAGGACAAAGAAGCGTTCTATGAAATGGCGCAAGGAGTTTGCCAATGAGTTCCCGGGGAAAATATCTGCTGATTGCCGTTGCAGTCTTATCTTCACTTTCAGCCCGCACGGCCCTGGCGGATGATGAATGCCAACTCTCCTTTACCAACAGCGGCGTCAGCTTTGGCCTGCTGAAGCAGAATGACGTCGTGGAGGCAAAACAAGGCTGGAACCAGATGCCGTCCAGGGAGATCAACGTCAACGTCAACTGCCCGGAAAGCCAGCCCATCGCCCTGTTTATCCAGGGGCGCGCCGGGGAAAAAGGCCGTTTCTACTTTGGTGATAACAGCGGTCTGGCAGTGCGCGTGAGCAATATGGTGGTGGACGGAAAAAGCTACGCGTTCTCAAAAACGGTCGATCGCACGCGGTTCACCCCGAGCGGAGAGAGCCAGGAAAGCCTGTTACTGCGTAATAACGATGGGATCATTGCCGTCGATAACCAGGCTCCGGTAAGCGGTAGCCATATGAGTTTCACCATGAAATTGACGCCCGTACTTAACGATAGGCAATTTTCATACTCAACGGATATCACAACGCTTGAAAGTGATTTGATGTGGGAAGTGTTAACGCAGCAGTAAGAACATGCCGGGCAGCATGGCTGCCCGGCAAAGACAACATTACTCTTTATCGCCCAGCAGAACGGATTCCAGCGCGATTTTGATCATGTCGTTGAAGGTGGTCTGACGCTCGGCAGCGGTGGTCTGCTCGTGGGTACGGATGTGGTCAGAGACGGTACAGATGGTCAGCGCTTTCGCACCAAACTCAGCCGCGACGCCGTAGATACCCGCCGCTTCCATTTCCACACCCAGGATGCCGTATTTTTCCATCACGTCGAACATCTCGCCGCCGTCCGGTGCATAGAACAGGTCAGCAGAGAAGATGTTACCCACGCGCGCTTCAACGCCCAGCGCTTTTGCCGCGTCGACTGCGTCACGCACCATGCCGAAGTCAGCAATCGCCGCGAAGTCGTGGTCTTTGAAACGCATACGGTTAACTTTGGAATCGGTGCAGGCACCCATGCCGATAACGATATCACGCAGCTTAACGTCCATGCGCACCGCGCCGCAGGAGCCCACGCGGATGATTTTCTTCACGCCGAAGTCGGTGATCAGCTCTTTGGTGTAGATGGAGCAGGATGGGATACCCATACCGTGGCCCATGACGGAGATTTTGCGGCCTTTATAGGTACCGGTGAAGCCCAGCATGCCGCGAACGTTGTTCACTTCACGCACGTCTTCGAGGAAGGTTTCTGCAATGTGCTTCGCGCGCAGCGGGTCGCCCGGCATCAATACGACGTCAGCGAAATCACCCATTTCTGCGTTAATGTGAGGAGTTGCCATCTTCAGTTCCTTTTCATGTAATTTCTCCCTCTCCCTGTGGGAGAGGGTTGGGGTGAGGGCATCAGGCCGCACCCGTGTTTCTCGTGGGAGAGGGTTGGGGTGAGGGCATCAGACCGCACCCGTATTTCTCGTGGGAGAGGAGCGGGATGAGGGCATCAGGCCGCACCCAATCCGTTTAGAACATGGCTTTGCCATATTCCATGTCAGACGTGCCAAAATATTTCGCAAGGGTCTGGCCGATGTCCGCGAAGGTTTCACGGTGACCGAGCGAGCCCGGCTTCACTTTCGGGCCATACACCAGCACCGGGATGTGCTCACGGGTATGGTCGGTACCGGTCCAGGTTGGGTCACAGCCGTGGTCTGCGGTCAGGATCAGAATGTCATCTTCACCCACCAGCTCCATCAGCTCAGGCAGACGGCGGTCAAACAGTTCAAGACCAGCAGCATAACCCGCAACGTCGCGACGGTGGCCCCAGGAGGAGTCGAAGTCCACGAAGTTGGTAAAGACAATGGTTTTGTCGCCCGCTTCTTTCATCTCTTTGATGGTGGCATCGAACAGCGCATCGAGACCGGTCGCTTTGACCTTTTTGGTGATGCCGCAGTTGGCGTAGATATCCGCGATTTTACCCACGGAAACCACGTGGCCGTCTTTCTCTTCAACCAGCTTCTGCAGCACGGTTGGCGCTGGTGGCTCAACGGCCAGGTCATGACGGTTACCGGTACGCTGGAAGTTACCCGCTTTGTCGCCGATAAACGGACGCGCGATCACGCGGCCAATGTTGTAGCCGCCTTCGGTCAGCTCTTCACGGGCGATTTCGCACAGCTCGTAGAGTTTATCCAGGCCGTAGGTCTCTTCGTGGCAGGCAATCTGGAACACGGAGTCAGCAGAAGTGTAGAAAATCGGCTTGCCGGTTTTCATGTGCTCTTCGCCGAGCTGGTCCAGAATCACGGTACCGGAAGAGTGGCAGTTACCGAGGTAGCCCGGCAGGTTGGCACGCTTGACCAGCTTATCGAGCAGCTCCTGCGGGAAGCTGTTCTCGTGATCGGAGAAATAGCCCCAGTCGAACAGCACCGGCACACCGGCGATTTCCCAGTGACCGGACGGGGTGTCTTTACCGGAAGAGAGCTCGTGCGCCCAGGCGTAGGCGCCCACCACTTCCGCGTTGCCGTCCATACCGGCTGCGATTTTACCGGTAGAACCTTCATGCGCTTTCACCAGACCGAGGCGGGTCAGATTTGGCAGAGTCAGAGGGCCTTTACGACCGTTGTCCGCTTCGCCTTTAGCACAGGCTTCCGCGATGTGACCCATGGTATCGGAACCCACGTCACCAAAACGTTCTGCATCTTCGGTTGCGCCGATGCCGAATGAGTCCAGCACCATAATAAATGCACGTTTCATAATTGTTCTCCGTACTTAGTGCTTCATAAAAATGCGATCAGATCAGTATACCGCTATTCGGTGATACGGCGATAGACCGTTGGGGTGTTTTCCGGCGCTTTATCATCAAGCGTAATGGCGGCTTTCACCGCTTTCGCCGCGTCCTGCCAGCTGGCTTCATCTTTGGCGTGGATCACCGCCAGCGGACGTTGGCCGTCAACGCTGTCGCCCAGACGGGCCATGTCGGTAAAGCCGACGCTGTAATCAATGGTGTCGGATGCCTGACGACGACCGCCGCCCATAGACACGACAGCCATGCCGAGCGCGCGGGTGTCCATGGCAGAGACAAAGCCTTCGCTATCCGCATAGACGGCTTTGCTGAGCATCGCGGTCGGCAGGTACTTCGCGTAATTTTCGACGAAATCGGTCGGGCCTTTTTGCGCCGCCACCATGCGGCCAAAGATCTCCGCCGCTTTGCCGTTGTCCAGCACCGCCTGCAGCTTCGCGCGGGCCTCCGCATCGTCTTTAGCAAGTTTGCCGGAGATGAGCATCTCCACGCACAGCGCCATAGTGACGTCGAACAGACGCGGGTTACGGTATTCGCCGGTGAGAAATTGCACGGCTTCGCGGACTTCAACCGCGTTACCGGCGCTGGAAGCCAGCACCTGGTTCATGTCGGTCAGCAGCGCGGTGGTGCGCACGCCCGCGCCGTTAGAGACGCCAACAATCGCTTCGGCCAGCGCCTCAGAGAGTTCATAGGTCGGCATAAAGGCGCCGCTGCCCACCTTCACGTCCATCACCAGCGCGTCCAGCCCTTCAGCCAGTTTCTTCGCCAGGATAGAGGCGGTGATCAGCGGGATGGAGTCAACGGTCGCGGTGATATCGCGGGTTGCATAGAAACGTTTGTCTGCCGGAGCAAGAGAGCTGGTCTGGCCGATAATCGCCACACCAACGTCTTTAATAATGTCGCGGAAGCGGTTGTCGTCCGGGAAGATATCGAAGCCCGGAATGGCTTCCAGTTTGTCGAGCGTACCGCCGGTGTGGCCCAGGCCGCGCCCGGAGATCATCGGAATGTAACCGCCGCAGGCTGCCACCATGGGGCCGAGCATCAGAGACGTCACGTCGCCCACGCCGCCGGTGGAGTGTTTGTCCACAATCGGGCCGTTAAGGTTAAGGCTTTTCCAGTCCAGAACGGTTCCTGAATCTCGCATCGCCATGGTCAGCGACACGCGCTCGGGCATCGACATATCGTGGAAGAAAATGGTCATCGCCAGAGCCGCAATCTGCCCTTCTGAGACGGTGTTATCACGAATGCCGTTGATAAAGAAGCGGATCTCTTCGTCGCTTAATGCCTGACCATCACGTTTTTTACGAATAATTTCTTGTGCGAGAAACACGGTAACCTCCATGCGGAATCGGGGGAGTTGTGGCGGGTGGCGCTACGCTTACCCGCCCTACGATCCTGTAGGCCGGATAAGCGAAGCGTCATCCGGCATTGTCTGGCAATCAGTAGCTGCTTGCGCTCTTACCGTCGCCGTGACCCAGCGCTTTCAGCAGGCTGGCCAGCAGGCTGGACGCGCCGAAGCGGTAGTGACGGGAATCCGCCCACTCTGCGCCAAACAGCTCGTCGGCAATTGCCAGGAACTGCTGCGCGTCTTCCGCGGTACGCACGCCGCCCGCAGGCTTGAAGCCAACGGTTTTGGACACGCCCATGTCGCGGATCACTTCCATCATGATGCGCGCGCTTTCCGGGGTCGCATTCACCGGCACTTTACCGGTAGAGGTTTTAATAAAATCCGCACCGGCTTTGATGGAGATTTCAGACGCTTTACGAATCAGCGCCTCTTCTTTCAGCTCGCCGGTTTCGATGATCACTTTAAGCAGCACGTTTGCCGCCGCACACGCGTCTTTACAGGCTTTCACCAGGTCAAAACCGACCTGCTCGTTGCCAGCGATCAGCGCGCGGTAAGGGAACACCACGTCAACTTCGTCTGCACCGTAGGCAATCGCCGCACGGGTTTCCGCCAGCGCGATCTCGATATCGTCGTTGCCGTGCGGGAAGTTAGTCACGGTTGCAATGCGCACGTCCGGAGTGCCCTGCTCTTTCAGCGTTTTGCGGGCAATCGGGATAAAGCGCGGGTAGATGCAGACAGCGGCGGTGTTGCCCACTGGCGTTTTCGCCTGATGGCACAGGGCGATGACTTTTTCATTGGTGTCGTCATCGTTCAGGGTGGTCAGGTCCATCAGTTTCAACGCGCGCAGGCTGCTTGCAGTTAAATCGGTCATAACATTCTCCAACGGCAGTGCCGTATAAATTTTACCTTGCGGGTCTGTGAGTATTCTAACATCCACCCGCATCCACACTTCGACATTCATCACAGTTAATGAAAACTGCGTACAAATTTGCATTACTGTAATGAGATCTTCTTCAAACTTTAGCGCGTAAATTGCCGACTAAAGCAGCGATACCCCCTGTCGGATCAAAAGCCCCGACAGGCTGGCTTCCTACAATTCGCTCATCATCCGCAGAACACTCAAGGAAGCGAATATGCCCCACTCCAGCCCCGACGCCCTGCAACAACGTTGCCAGCACATTGTGACAAGCCCGGTGTTAACCCCGGAACAAAAACGTCATTTTCTGGCGCTGGAAGCGGAAAACAACCTGCCGTATCCGACACTTCCTGAGGCCGCGCGAGCCGCGCTGGACGAAGGGTTTATCTGCGACATGTTCGAAGGCCACGCGCCTTTCAAACCCCGTTACGTTCTGCCGGATTACGCAAAATTTCTGGCTAACGGTTCAGAATGGCTGGAGCTGGAAGGGGCGAAAGATCTCGACGACGCCCTCTCGCTGTTAACCATCCTCTACCACCATGTTCCGTCTGTCACATCGATGCCGGTCTATCTCGGTCAGCTTGATGCGATATTAACTCCGTATGTTAGAATTCTAACACAAGAAGAGATCGATAGCCGAGTAAAACGTTTCTGGCGCTATCTCGATCGTACGCTGCCGGATGCGTTTATGCACGCAAACATCGGGCCTGCCGACGGCCCCATCACCCGTGCCATTCTGCGTGCCGACGCAGAGCTGAAGCAGGTCGCGCCGAACCTGACCTTTATCTACGATCCCGATATCACCCCGGACGACTTGCTACTTGAGGTGGCAAAAAACATATGTGAATGCAGCAAACCGCATATTTCCAATGGCCCAATGAATGATAAAATTTTCACAAAAGGCCGTTACGGCGTGGTGAGTTGTTACAACTCCCTGCCGCTGGCAGGCGGTGGCAGCACCCTGGTGCGCCTTAACCTCAAAGCCATGGCTGAACGCAGCACATCCATTGAAGACTTCTTCACCCGCACGCTCCCGCACTACTGCCAGCAGCAAATTGCCATCATCGATGCACGCTGCGATTTCCTGTACGGGCAGTCTGGCTTCTTTGAGAATAGCTTCCTGGTAAAAGAGGGGCTGATTGATGCCGATCGGTTTGTGCCGATGTTTGGCATGTACGGCCTGGCGGAAGCGGTAAACGCGCTCTGTGAGAAATCAGGAATAGCGGGACGCTACGGAAAGGACGAACAGGCCAACGCGCTGGGTTATCGCATCAGCGAACAGCTTGCAGCGTTTGTCGAAAACACGCCGGTGAAACACGGCTGGAAGCAGCGCGCGATGCTGCACGCCCAGTCAGGCATCAGCTCCGATTCGGGCACCACGCCGGGCGCGCGTCTGCCCTACGGCGACGAACCGGATCCCATCAGCCACCTGCTGGCTGTTGCGCCGCACCATAAACACTATCACTCCGGGATTAGCGATATTTTAACGCTGGATGAGACGGTAAAACGCAATCCTCAGGCGGTGGTTCAGCTTTGCCTGGGTGCGTTCAGGGCCGGTATGCGTGAGTTCACCGCGAATGTCGCCGGTAACGATCTGGTCCGCGTAACTGGGTATATGGTGCGCTTGTCGGATCTGGAAAAGTACCGCGAAGCCGGATCGCGCACCAATACCACCTGGCTGGGTGAAGAAGCCGCACGCAATACCCGAATTCTGGAACGTCAGCCTCGCGTGATAAGCCATGAACAGCAGATGCGCTTTAGTTAGTCAGGTCATTCCCTTCTCCTGCGTGGACGGGCCGGGCAGCCGCCTGGCGCTGTTCCTGCAGGGCTGCAACCTGCGCTGCAAAACCTGCCACAACCCGTGGACCATCGGGCGCTGCAACGACTGCGGGGACTGCGTGCCCCACTGCCCGCATGACGCGCTGACCATTCAGGCAGGACGCGTCTGGTGGCAGGAGAGTCACTGCCAGCAGTGCGACACCTGCCTGCGCCTGTGCCAGCAGCAGGCAACGCCTATGGCGAACCGCCTGAGCGTGGAGGAGATCCTCACGCAGATCCGAAAAGCCGCCCCCTTTATTGAGGGCGTTACCGTCAGCGGGGGCGAAGCCACCACGCAGCTGCCGTTTTTAATCGCCCTGTTTACCGCGATCAAAACCGATCCTGAGCTACATCATTTAACCTGTCTGGTAGACAGCAACGGTCTGTTAAGCGAAACCGGCTGGCAAAAGCTGCTGCCGGTACTGGATGGCGCGATGCTGGATCTGAAGGCGTGGGGGAACGAGCATCACCGCTTCCTGACCGGGCGCGAAAACCCGCAGATTAAACAGAGCATCCGCTGGCTGGCAGATCGTCACCGTTTGACGGAACTCCGCTTGCTGGTTATTCCGGAGCAGTGTGATTACCTGGAACATCTCAAGCCGCTAACGACCTTTATCCACGGGCTTGGGAATGTGCCGGTGCGCATCAACGCTTTTCATGCGCATGGGGTTTACGGCGAGGCAGCGTCATGGCGCAGCGCCACGCCGGAGGACGTTGAACCGCTGGCCCGGGCGCTGGAAAAAAAGAAAATAACGGTGATTCGTCCGGCGCTTTATCTATAGCGTGATGCCAAAAACCGAACGGGTATTTTCCAGCAGCG
This sequence comes from Enterobacter sp. 296B2, assembly GCF_034106185.1. NCBI lineage: Bacteria > Pseudomonadati > Pseudomonadota > Gammaproteobacteria > Enterobacterales > Enterobacteriaceae > Enterobacter > Enterobacter sp. 296B2. The sequence goes on from NZ_JAWNCA010000030.1 coordinate 43,679, forward strand.
CGCCGGCAATCACATCTCCAGGTTCCTGACGCAGTTCGCACAGCACGTCAAAAACGCGCGCCGCCTGTTCCGGGCGATTCGGCTGCCCCTGAAAACCATTCAGCGGCATATCCGGCGCGTCAGTTTCCAGCAGAAGCGCGGACAGCGGCAGCTGAGCCATCACATCGCGGGTTTTACTGGCGCGCGGATAGGTGATGGTGCCACCGACACCAATTTTATACCCCAGCTCAATAAAACGCTGCGCCTGCTGCAGGCTGCCGGAAAAACCGTGTACAACGCCTCTTCGCGGCAGATCGATACGTTTAAGGTGCATTGCGAGCTTATCGTGCGTGCGCCTTGAGTGGAGGATCACCGGCAGATCGTGACGCTTTGCCAGCCTGAGCTGCGCGTCGAGGATCGTCTGCTGGCGTTCAAACTGCGGATCCTCGCGATAGAGATCGAGGCCGATCTCGCCGATGGCGACAAGTTTCTCTCCTGCACTTTGCAGCACCTGATCCAGCTCTTCAAGATGCTCATCACGATGGCGCTCAATGACAATCGGATGCAGGCCGAGCGCGGCATAAAGCGCGGGGTATCGCGTGGAAAGATCCAGCACGCGGGAAAAATAGGCCGCTTCTACTGACGGCACAATGATGGCCTGAACGCCTGCCTCGGCAGCTTTCGCAATGCTTTGCGCTTCATCCCCCGTAAACGGCGGGAAATCAAAGTGGCAGTGGGTATCAACAAAGCGGTGCGTCACGCCAGATCCTCGTTATCCAGTAAAGCGTCATTCGCCTGCGGGATATCCACCAGCGGCATCGTCAGGGCATCATTGGCGACAACCGCAGGCGGCATAATAATCCGTTTATGCCGATGAAGCGGCGGCTGCTCCGCCAGCATTTTCCCCACCGTCGCCAGGAAGTAACGCCCGCACAGCCGCCCCGTTTTGTAATCCATGCGCAGCGCAGGGACGCGGCTGCCCAGCGCCATGCTCAGCAGCGGCTTCGGCGGATAGATTTCAAAAATTCGCAGCTTACCCGGCGGTTTTTCAATAAAGCGCTGCATCGCGCCGTAGGTGGTTTCATGCTGCTTTGCGATGTTCACCAGCGGCTGCAGGCTGCTGTCGCCCAGCCAGCGCTCCATCCGTTTAAACCACTGGGGTGTGTAATACATTTGCGACGGCACGGTACGGATCACCACGATAGTTTTCGCCCCGCGCCGGGCGGCTTCCTGCACCGGCACCGCGTCGCTGATGCCGCCGTCCAGATAGCTGATGCCGTCCAGCAGAGCTCCGGTACGATAAAAACCGGGAATAGCGCTGGAGGCGCGGATGATGTCCAGCCAGTTATCCTTCTGCGGTGAGAAATAGCCCGGCGAGTAGTCATCCCCCCGGCTGGCGCACATCCAGAACGCTTTGCCGCTATCAAACAGACGGGCGGCGGTATCCATGGCCAGCGGCATCTGGCTGGAGGTCGACTCCAGAAGCCAGTCGAGATCGATCAGGTTGCCGCCGCGCACGAAGCGCACCGGGTTAAAAAATTCTTTCGCCGTGGTGTAGCGCATGATTACTTTTCGCGCGTAGCCGGGCTGGTTACAGACATAGGCAGAGAGATTCTGCGCCCCGGCGGACGTACCGAAGTAGAGGTCAAACGGGTTGAACTGCGCGCGCATAAATTCATCCAGCACGCCGGCGGTGAAAATGCCGCGCTGTCCTCCCCCCTCACAAACCAGTGCGAGTTGACCCGCGCGAAACGGTTTTAACGTCAGCGGCGCAATATTGCCGATCGTAACGGGAATTCGTTGCCCCACCTCTGCTTTCCTGTTTTGATTATTTTATCACTCCACAGTAACGCACCCGACCTGTAACGCAAATAAGAAAAAGCCAGTCGCAGGGACTGGCTTTATTTTGTTGAAGAAATATTGCGTTTGCTATGGACGTCGACGCCCCGTAAACAGGCTGACCAGGAACAGAATAATACCGACGACGAAGACAATTTTAGCTGCCCATGCCGCTGTACCTGCCAGACCACCAAAGCCCAATGCGGCGGCAATTAACGCGATAACCAGAAATATAATGCCCCAACGAAACATAAGCTTCTCCTTTACCATAGTTAATGTCGGCCGCTAAACGTGAGCGCTCAGGTCACTCACCGGCGTTTTTCCAGAGTCGTTCTTATTTCGCCCGCAGGATTTAGCCCGGCGGGCGAATGGTCCAGAATTACTTCGTTTTCAGATCGTTTTTAACGCTTTTCACACCATCAATGGCTTTCGCAATTGACTCGGCACGTTCACTTTGCGCCTGGGAATCAACCGTACCGGAAAGCTGAACCACACCATCGGTGGTTTCTACTTTCACCTTACGAGACGGCACGATGTCATCTGCTAAAAGTTTAGCTTTGATTTCGCTGGTGGTTGCCGCATCCCCGGCATAACCTTTCACCGACGCGTTTTTACCGTCGCGAACGTGCAGTTTATCGCTCACGGAGGCCACACCTTCGACACCCTTAGCGACTTTCACCGCCTGTTCTGCCTGCGCCTGGCTTTCCACGAAGCCACTCAGGGTGACCACTTTCTTGTCGGTCTTAACGGAAATATCGGTGCTCTTGATGGCTTCATCATCCACCAGCGCGGCTTTCACTTTTGCTGTGATAGAGCTGTCGTCCATGAAATTACCGACTTTATTCATAGAGCTATCGATTTTTTGCCCTGCGGTATCGGCCGTGGACTGTGCTTTATCCATGGTGCTGCTTTCCGCGAGGGCGGAACCGCTAACCAGAACGCTACCCAGTGTTACAGCCAGCAGAGTTTTAGAAATCTTCAGTCTTGTCATATTCATCGATTTATTCCTGTGTTTTACCCGCTATTCGGGCTACATACTTCCTTAGTAGTTTTATATATTGCGAATAAACACACGGGTGAAATGGAGAACCAATCGACATGCATTGAACAGTTAATTCATCCACACCCGGTGCTAAACACTGAGTTAAATATAGATCACTCTCACAATGCCGCTTTCAAAATTGAGTAAAAAACGCGCGAATAGCGTGAAATAGCGGTGAATTAAGAACATTCCGCAAGGGATTAATAAGACTGGAATAAAAGAAGAGCACGGCGATTGCCGTGCTCTGAGAGGGGATTAGTGTTCGCGCGTTTTGCGGAACTGTACGTCAGGATAACGTTCCTGCGTCAGGTTCAGGTTGACCATCGTTGGCGCGATATAGGTCAGGTTGTCGCCGCCATCCAGCGCCAGCTGAATTTCGTTCTTACGCTTAAATTCTTCGAATTTCTTCACGTCTGAACACTCAACCCAGCGCGCGGTGGCCACGTTGACCGATTCGTAAATCGCTTCCACGTTGTACTCGCTCTTCAGACGCGCAACCACCACGTCGAACTGCAGCACACCCACCGCGCCGACGATCAGATCGTTGTTGGCGATTGGACGGAACACCTGCACGGCGCCCTCTTCGGAGAGCTGAACCAGGCCTTTCAGCAGCTGCTTCTGCTTCAGCGGATCGCGCAGACGAATACGACGGAACAGCTCCGGCGCGAAGTTCGGAATCCCGGTGAACTTCATCATTTCGCCCTGGGTGAAGGTATCGCCGATCTGGATCGTACCGTGGTTGTGCAGACCGATGATGTCGCCCGGATACGCTTCCTCAACGTGCGAGCGGTCACCCGCCATAAAGGTCAGCGCGTCGGAGATCACCACATCTTTGCCAATACGCACCTGGCGCAGCTTCATGCCCTTCTCATACTTACCGGACACTACGCGCATAAAGGCCACGCGGTCGCGGTGTTTCGGGTCCATGTTGGCCTGAATTTTGAAGACGAAACCGGTGAATTTCTCTTCTTTCGCTTCCACTTCGCGAGTGTCGGTTTTACGCGGCATTGGCTGCGGAGCCCACTCCACCAGACCGTCCAGCATGTGGTCTACGCCAAAGTTACCCAGCGCGGTACCGAAGAAGACCGGGGTAATTTCACCGCTCAGGAACAGCTCTTTGTCGAACTCGTGAGACGCCCCCTTCACCAGCTCCAGCTCGTCGCGCAGCTGCGCGGCCAGCTCTTCGCCAACCGCGGCATCCAGATCCGGGTTGTCCAGACCTTTCACAATGCGCACTTCCTGAATGGTGTGGCCTTTACCGGTCTGGTACAGATAAGTTTCGTCTTTATAGAGGTGGTAAACGCCTTTGAACAGCTTACCGCAGCCAATTGGCCAGGTAATTGGCGCACAGGCGATCTTCAGCTCGTTTTCCACTTCATCCATCAGCTCCATCGGGTCACGGATGTCACGGTCGAGTTTGTTCATAAAGGTGAGGATCGGCGTATCACGCAGGCGGGTAACTTCCATCAGCTTGCGGGTACGATCTTCTACACCCTTCGCGGCGTCGATCACCATCAGACAGCAGTCCACCGCCGTCAGGGTACGGTAGGTATCTTCGGAGAAGTCTTCGTGGCCCGGGGTGTCCAGCAGGTTTACCAGGCAGTCGTGATACGGGAACTGCATCACGGAGGTGGTAATCGAAATACCGCGCTGCTTTTCCATCTCCATCCAGTCAGATTTTGCATGCTGGCTGGAGCCACGGCCTTTAACGGTACCCGCAGTCTGGATCGCCTGTCCGAACAGCAACACCTTTTCGGTGATGGTCGTTTTACCGGCATCCGGGTGCGAGATAATGGCAAAAGTACGGCGCTTGGCCACCTCTTGCAGATAAGGAGACAACGTCATAATTAAATCTTCTTTTATAAGCGCGGCAGCACGCCACGCATCATGGAATACAAAATTGCGGCTATTTTACCCATCAACGGGGGGCAGGCAATCATTGTTTACACAGGAGTTGCTCCAGTTCGGTCAATGACGTGACGGTCCAGGTTGGCTCGATGCCTTCAGGCTTCACGCGGCCATGCGCATTTAGCCAGACGGTCGACAAACCTGACTTCATACCGCCAAGAATATCAGACTCTGCGGTATCCCCCACCATCAGCACGCGATCGCGGTCGGGATTACCGGCCTGCGCCAGCGCATAATCGAAAATCCGCGGATCCGGTTTCGGCACCCCCACCTCTTCGGAGATCACCAGCGCGTCAAAATGATCGCGCAGGCCGGTGCGCTCCAGACGGATTTGCTGCAGCGCGGTGAAGCCGTTAGTGATGATTCCCAGTTTCACTTTGCCTTTCAACGCATTCAACAGAGAAACCGCGCCCGGCAGTGGCGCGCAAATATCCGCCATCGCATTGAGAAAAGCATCATTCAGCGAGCCCGGACTCACGTTTAAGCGCTCCGCCCAGACGTCAAAACGCTGGTGCTGAAGCTGTAACGCAGTGATGGCACCGTTCTGGTAATCCACCCACAGCGGCTTGTTCACCGCCTGATAGTTCTGAAAATCTTCAGCGGTGAAGGTCACGCTATAGTCGAGAAACATCCGCTGTAGGCCGCCAAACGAGTCAAACGTAAACAGCGTTTCGTCGGCATCAAAGAAAATCCAGTCCCATTTCATCGTTACAACCTTATCTTCGTTATCCAATCGGCAGAGCCATTATGATGGCGTCTTCACGTCCCTCTGCGGTGGGGTAGTAGTTACGGCGGACTGTCGCCTCGTTAAAGCCTAAGCTTTCATAGAGCGCGATGGCGGCGACATTCGATGCGCGCACCTCCAGCCACAGGGTGAAAACGTCACGGGTTTCGAGCTCACGAATGAGATGCTCAAGCAGTTCTCTTCCCAGCCCACGGCGCTGAAACGCCGGGTCGACGGCGATGTTAAACAGCGTCGCCTCGTCAAGAACGACCTGCGTGATGGCAAACGCGGCCATGGTGCCGTCAACGTCCAGACGGTAGTTCAGATAGCGCTCGCCCTGATTGCTGGCAAACGTTTTCTCGCTCCACGGAAAGGTGTGGGCGCGTGTTTCAATCGCGAACGCTGCGGTCAGGTCAGGCGTCGTGAGGGAAGAAATCGTGTTCATATTCGCAGATTTGTTGCCATAGCGCGCTGCGCGCCTTTGGATTGGCTTTCAGCTCGTCCAGTGCTGGCGAGCTGATTTTGCTCCCCTGAAGAGAGATGTCGCTAGTCTCTCCGATGCGCCAGCTGTTACAGCGGCTATCAGGAGGAAGCATGGCAACCCGTTCAGGCTTCAGCTGTAAGACCTGGTCGGGCGTCAGCTTCAGGCTGCGAAGGACATCACCGATCAGGGGTTCATTCAGGGCAGGCAGTTCTTCCGCTACCATCACCAGCCGAACGTGCGCAGGGATGGAGATGGCGATTTCGCCCTGCAACGCCGTCGGGCGACGCAAGGCCCACTGGGTAATGCCCAGCTGCTGCAACTGCCAGTCTCGTCGGGATGTCATAGGGATAACTCCTGTCTCTCAGGCGCGCAAATATAGCAAATGTGTCGAAAGTGCGCCATCTACCTACTATAATCCCCGCCTGAGTTTATTGAGGAACAATTCATGTCTGCATTTACCCCGGCAAGTGAAGTCTTGCTGCGTCACAGTGATGATTTCGAAGAAAGCCGTATTCTGTTTGCCGGAGATATGCAGGATGACCTGCCCGCGCGTTTCGACTGTGCTGAAAGCCGTGCCCACACCCAATACTACCACCACTGGCAGGTGTTGAGCCGCCAGATGGGCGAGCGCGCACGCTTCAGCCTGGTGGCGGAGCAGAGCGATATTGCCGACTGCGATACGCTGATCTACTACTGGCCGAAGAACAAGCCGGAAGCCCAGTTCCAGCTGATGAACCTGCTCTCCCTGCTGCCGGTTGGCTGTGATATTTTCGTGGTCGGTGAAAACCGCAGCGGCGTCCGTAGCGCCGAGCAGATGCTGGAAGCCTACGCGCCGCTGACCAAAGTCGACAGCGCGCGTCGCTGCGGTCTGTATCATGGCCGTCTGGAAAAGCAGACAACGTTCGATGCCAACACCTTCTGGGACGAATACCAGCTTGACGGCCTGACCATCAAAACCCTGCCGGGCGTCTTCAGCCGTGACGCGCTGGATACGGGCAGCAAGCTGCTGCTCTCCACTCTGACACCGCACACCAAAGGCAAAGTGCTGGACGTGGGCTGCGGCGCGGGCGTGCTTTCAACGGTGCTTGCCAGCCATTCACCAAAAGTGCGTTTAACCCTGTGTGACGTAAGCGCCCCGGCGGTTGAAGCCAGCCGCGCAACGCTTGCCGCAAACGGCATTGAAGGCGAGGTGATTGCCAGCAACGTCTTCTCTGACGTGACCGGCCGCTTTGACATGATTATCTCTAACCCGCCGTTCCACGACGGCATGGAGACCAGCCTCGAAGCTGCGCAAACGCTGATCCGTGGCGCGACTCGCCACCTCAACAGCGGCGGCGAGCTGCGCATCGTGGCGAACGCCTTCCTGGCGTACCCGAAAGTGCTGGACGAAACCTTCGGCTTCCACGAAGTGATCGCCCAGACTGGCCGCTTTAAGGTCTACCGCACCGTGATGACGCGTCAGGCAAAGAAATAATTTGCCATAAAATGCAGGCCGGATAAGCGCCAGCGCCATCCGGCAAGCAGGCGTCTCAATTCCGTCCATTTTTGCAGCAATCAATAAAAGTCGCGCAATTTTCAGTTGACGTAAAGCTGAAAACATCTAGAATGCGCCTCCGTGGTTACGATACTTTTACAGTATCGATGGTATGCGAAGGTGGCGGAATTGGTAGACGCGCTAGCTTCAGGTGTTAGTGTCCTTACGGATGTGGGGGTTCGAGTCCCCCCCCTCGCACCATAAATCACGTTGATATTGCTCGCACTGGGCGAAGGTGGCGGAATTGGTAGACGCGCTAGCTTCAGGTGTTAGTGTCCTTACGGATGTGGGGGTTCGAGTCCCCCCCCTCGCACCAACGAGGCGATATCAGAATTAGTAAGATGACTGTGCGAAGGTGGCGGAATTGGTAGACGCGCTAGCTTCAGGTGTTAGTGTCCTTAGGATGTGGGGGTTCGAGTCCCCCCCCTCGCACCAATTATCTTACATCCCTTCTGTAGCACCTCTTGTTTTCCCTGTTATTTCAAACTCATCAGTATCACCAGAATTCCACTGATCAATGCGACACACGATGGCAGTAAAACAAAGTGACGAAGTTGCTTATGCCAGATCATGCCTGACGTAACCAGCAATCCTGACACAATGATGGCCTTCCAGATATTGATGGAGAGATCGGCAAACATCAACACGCCAAGGATTACGCCCGGCAACAATACTCCCCATGCACTTCCCAGCGCCCTGTTCAACATACATCGCCCTTTCATAACGATAATGATAAACAATATCATATGATAAAAATTATCATTTGTCGCGCAGTGAAGCAAAAAAGATCGGCCTTTACCCTTATGTAGAATGACAGAAATTTCCTAAGGTGATAAATTGCTCACCTGTTAACTACACATAAAGTTTTTCTTATAATTACGCTTTGAGTTTTTTGCATATTTTAGTGCGAAACCACACCTATTTATCTGTTTTAATTAAATTTTAATAAAAACGCACGACTATGACATCACAATCCTGGCGGTCTTTGGTTCAAAGAAAATATCAATTATCGTTACGTTTATTTTTATTTCTGAACGCAACTTCAGCCGTGTTCTCGGTAACAAACCCGCTCTATTCTGTACGCGTGTTTTCTGCCCCTCTGATTGCAATTTTCGCGATCAGTACTGGCCTGTTCGTCTGGCACTGGAAAAAGCGCGCGCGGAAGATAAATATTCCTGCCGTTTCAGCAATCTTTGGTATTTTGTGGGCCTGGCAAATTGATTCGAAATTTTCGCTAATTACCCATGACCAGGCTATGTATTTGATAATAGCCTTACTCACGGTGCTTTTTATCGGAACGCTGGCCTTCGCCAGTAATATCAAAGCATTTACGCTGCACTCGCTCCCCGCCTTTATTGTCTGCCTGTGGTTAAGCGACCAAGATATATGGCTAAGAATGTCCTATTCTTTCGCACTTCCTGTGGTGGCTATTGCTATTCATAACATTTTGCAAAGGCGCAACGATCGCTTCGCCCAGGAGCTGCTCTCTCGCCTGCTGGAAGAACGGGAAACGCTGACCGATCTCAGCATGATGGATCCTCTAACCGGGCTCTATAATCGTCGCGGCCTGCAGAGCCGTCTGGAGAACCTGCCGGCGGTAGAAAACGGCGAACACTTTGTCCTTCTGATGGATATCGACCACTTCAAAGCCTATAACGACCATTATGGCCATATGATGGGCGACCAGGCACTGAAACGCGTCTCTGCGGCCATCCGTGATGCCGTCCGTTCACGCGATATTGTGGCGCGTTTCGGTGGGGAAGAGTTCATGGTGCTGCTGACGAATATTTCCCTTGAACACGCCCGCCATACGGCAGAGCGGATCCGTCAGAAAGTCTATGATTTGAAAATCCCTCATCTTTTCAACGAAAGTGTCGCCACCAACGTCACCATCAGCATCGGTATTGCCATTTTCGAAAATGAAGACGTGGAAGGCGCGCTGGAGAGAGCAGACAGAGCGCTCTATGAAGCAAAGCATTTAGGTCGCAATAACATTCTGCTGAGTGAAGAGCTACAAACCGCTTAAGCGCGTAAGCGGTTAATCAGGACAAAAGTCTTGCCATTGGTATGAGCAATAGTTAGGATTGGCAATCATTATCATTTAGATTCCTATCTCAACTATGGCTACGCAAACCGCACACATCGTTGAACCACTCCTCTGGCGAGCGCCGCTCACCAGCGGGGATGCGTCGCTTGCGGATGCCATACGGGATAAGATTGCACAGACGCGCGCCCACCTTCTGGACTTTATCAGGCTTGATGAAGCGCCCCCGCATCACGCCATGACGCTCGCTCAGTGGCAGCAACCCTCTACGCTGCAGTCGCTGCTTGCAACCTATTCCGACCATATCTATCGCAATCAGCCGACCCTAACGCGGGAAAATAAACCGCTGCTTTCCCTGTGGGCACAGTGGTATATCGGGCTGATGGTTCCCCCGCTCATGCTGGCGGTGTTAACCCAAAAGAGCATGCTGGCGCTCTCCCCGGATCATTTTCACGTCGAGTTCCACGAAACTGGCCGAGCAGCCTGTTTCTGGATTGACCTGCACGAAGATCGCGGCGCAGAGCAGTTCTCTGCTCAGGAACGTCTGGAACAGCTTGTCATCCAGGCCCTGATCCCAGTGGTGGAGGCACTTGAAGCAACGGGCGAGATCAACGGGAAGCTTATCTGGAGTAATACCGGATATTTAATCCATTGGTATTTAACGGAAATGAAACCGCTGCTCGGCGATGAGAAAGTGGAGGCCCTGCGTCAGTCCTGCTTCTTTGCAAAACAACTTTCCGATGGCCGCGATAACCCATTATTCCGTACCGTTGTGCTCCGTGACGGGCTTCTGGTGCGTCGTACCTGCTGCCAGCGCTATCGCCTGCCGGACGTCAAGCAGTGCGGGGATTGCACGCTGAAATAGTAGAGTGCGGCCTGATGCCCTCACCCTGCCCCTCTCCCACAGGGCTGAGGAATCTCCATAAATTAATGCGAGCAGTGAACAATCCCCTCGCCCCTTTGGGGAGAGGGTTAGGGTGAGGGGGAACATACGGCTCTGGTGGTCATTCCGTTCACTTTATGTTCCTTGCTACT
>NZ_JAWNCA010000031.1:0-51541 GCF_034106185.1 Enterobacter sp. 296B2
TTGTTAAGCTTCTCAACTAATTTTATTAAAATTAACTAAAGTTGCATTTTGTTCGCTAATAATAAATAAATTTTAATTTTGATTAAAGCCATTCATTAATAACACTTAACATTAATTTCACATGATTAACTTTTAGCCGCTTCGGGCTATTACTGCAAGATTTTTCCAACACTCAGGTTTTACGAAAAGTCACTTAGCGTGACTTCTGTCTCCTTCCTGAGCGCCATTTATTTTACATCAGAACAATATACATAATTAATAGAATTATACAGCATAATTAACCTTAAACAGCGACCAGATCAATACGTTAAGTCCGCAAAATCGTCAACGACCAGCCAAATAGATTCATCAGAAATTCGCATCGTGCACAAAATCTTCTCCTGTACACCCTTCAAAACGGAGCGAGGGGGGAGTACATTATTCCGTGCTGACTTCCACGGCAGGGAGTGGCAATAATAGCGAAAAGGTTAAAGGTTCATGTCCCCTATCGAAAAATCCAGCAAGCTAGATAACGTCTGTTATGACATCCGTGGCCCGGTTCTGAAAGAGGCAAAACGCCTTGAAGAAGAAGGCAATAAGGTTCTGAAGCTCAACATTGGTAACCCCGCGCCATTTGGTTTTGACGCGCCGGATGAGATTCTGGTTGATGTGATCCGCAACCTGCCTACGGCACAAGGCTATTGCGATTCAAAGGGACTTTACTCGGCACGTAAAGCCATTATGCAGCACTACCAGGCGCGCGGTATGCGTGACGTTACCGTCGAAGATATTTACATTGGCAACGGCGTCTCCGAACTGATCGTTCAGGCCATGCAGGCGCTGCTGAACAGCGGCGACGAAATGCTGGTTCCCGCGCCGGACTACCCGCTATGGACGGCTGCCGTATCACTCTCCAGCGGTAAAGCGGTACATTATCTTTGCGACGAATCTTCTGACTGGTTCCCGGATCTGGATGACATTCGCGCGAAAATCACGCCTCGCACGCGTGGGATTGTGATCATCAACCCGAACAACCCAACGGGTGCGGTCTATTCAAAAGAGCTGCTGATGGAGATCGTGGAGATCGCCCGCCAGCACAACCTGATCATCTTCGCTGACGAAATCTACGACAAGATCCTCTATGACGCGGCACAACACCACTCTATCGCCGCGCTGGCCCCGGACCTGCTGACCGTCACCTTCAACGGCCTGTCTAAAACCTACCGCGTGGCCGGTTTCCGTCAGGGCTGGATGGTGCTGAACGGCCCGAAAAAACACGCTAAAGGCTATATTGAAGGGCTTGAGATGCTGGCGTCGATGCGTCTTTGCGCTAACGTGCCTGCGCAGCACGCGATCCAGACGGCGCTGGGCGGATACCAGAGCATCAGCGAGTTTATTGTCCCTGGCGGTCGCCTGTACGAACAGCGTAACCGCGCATGGGAACTGATCAACGATATTCCGGGCGTCTCCTGCGTGAAGCCGAACGGGGCGCTGTATATGTTCCCTAAAATCGACGCGAAGCGCTTCAATATTCATGACGATCAGAAAATGGTGCTCGATTTCCTGCTGCAGGAAAAAGTGCTGCTGGTTCAGGGGACGGCGTTTAACTGGCCGTGGCCGGACCACGTGCGTATCGTAACCTTGCCGCGCGAAGACGATCTCGAAATGGCCATCAGCCGCTTCGGGCGATTCCTCTCTGGGTACCATCAGTAATCTTAAAATCAGGCTACTTCGGTAGCCTGATTTGCATCTTCCCTCCCCTCCCCGCACAATGAAGTCCTGTCGCAGTGAAGACAAAAGGTAACCTATGAGTCAGAGCCATTTCTTTGCCCACCTCTCCCGCCTGAAACTGATCAACCGCTGGCCGCTAATGCGCAACGTACGTACAGAGAACGTGTCTGAGCACAGCCTGCAGGTTGCTATGGTCGCTCATGCGCTGGCTGCTATTAAGAACCGCAAATTTAACGGGCAGGTGAATGCCGAGCGCATCGCTCTGCTGGCGATGTACCACGACGCATCAGAGGTGCTGACCGGCGACCTGCCTACGCCAGTGAAATATTTCAACTCGCAGATTGCACAGGAATATAAGGCTATCGAGAAGATTGCCCAGCACAAACTTATCGAGATGGTGCCCGAAGAGTTGCGCGATATCTTTGAACCGCTCATCGACGAGCATCAGTATACGGAAGAGGAAAAGTCGCTGGTCAAGCAGGCCGACGCGCTGTGCGCCTATCTGAAGTGTCTGGAAGAGCTGTCTGCGGGCAATAATGAGTTTTTACTGGCTAAAACGCGTCTGGAAAAAACGCTGGAATCCCGCCGCAGCGAAGAGATGGACTATTTCATGCAGGTATTTGTACCGAGCTTCCATCTGTCGCTGGACGAGATTAGCCAGGATTCACCGCTTTAACTATTTGCCCAGCGGCGCTGTGCTTGCAGGGCCTACGCGTCATGTAGGCCAGGTAAGGCGCAGCCGCCACCCGGCGATGTTCTCAGAACGGGAATAAAACCGGAATTAACACCACGCACACCACCATCACCAGTACGGTGAACGGCACGCCCAGCTTCACGAAATCGCTGAACTTATAATTCCCCGGCCCCAGCACCAGCGTGTTAACCGGCGAAGAAACCGGCGTCATAAACGCCGCGGACGCCGCCATCGCGACCATCATCGCAAACGGATACGGCGACACGCCCATGGATTTCGCCATCGCCAGCGCAATAGGCGCCATCAGCACCGCCGTCGCGGTGTTGGAGATAAACAACCCGATCGTGGCGCACATGACAAACAGACAGACCATCATCATGTACGGACCATACCCACCGCCCACGTCCATCAAGCCTTTTACGATCAGATCCACCCCGCCGGTTTTTTGCAGTGCGAGGGCAAAAGGCATCATCCCGACGATAAGAATAATGCTCGGCCAGTGAATGGCTTTATACGCGCTTTCGGCGTCAATACAGCGGAATTTCCCCATCAGCAGGCAGGCGATAATGGCCGCGACCGGATTAGGGATTTCATCGGTCAGCATCAGCGCCACCATCAGCACCAGACAGAAAATCGCATGCGGTGCCTGGCTGTGCGCCGGTGACGCATCGCTCTCTTCGACCGGCATGTTGAGCACTACAAAATCACGTCCTTTTTGTCCGAGCTGGCTTATCAGCTTCCAGTTGCCGACGACGAGAAAGATATCGCCCAGCAGGATCGGCTCATCGACGACGGCCCCCTCCATCGCCACGCCATCGCGCTTCAGCCCCACGACGTTCAGGCCATAGCGGGTACGGAACCCCATTTCACGCACGGTTTTACCCAACAGTTCCGATTCCGGTATCAGCGACACTTCGGCCATGCCCACATCCAGCGCCTGATCGGAAAAATACTCGCCGCGCAGCACCATCGGCTCCAGCAGCTGTTCGCTGCAAAACTCACGCAGATCCACCTCCGCGGTAGACATATCGATCAGCAGGACGTCTCGCGCCCGAAATTCCGATACCCCGTTAACGTTGACGATCACCCGGCGAAAACGGCGCCAGCGCTCTACGCCAATTACGTTCGCGCCATAACGCTCGCGCAGCTTAAGGTCGTCGAGCCGCTGGCCAACCATCGGCGAGCCGGGGCGAATGGCCAGACGGCGCGCCCGCCCGGAGAGACGGTACTCCCTGATCAGATCGCGGAAGGTACGTCGCTTCCACCCCTCTTTGTTCTTATCCTGTTTGTCGCCTTTCAGGGCAAAACGGGTCAGCAGCATATAGATCACGCCCATCGCCAGAATCACCAGCCCAAGCGGGGTGACGCTGAAAAAGCTGAAGCCCTGAAATCCTTCCCGAAGCAGCTCGCTGTTGACGACCAGGTTCGGCGGCGTCGCCACCAGCGTCATCATACCGCTGATCAAACCGGCAAAGCTCAGGGGCATCATCAGGCGCGACGGCGAGCTCTGCATCCGCATGGAGACGCTCAGCACCACCGGGATAAAAATGGCGACCACGCCCGTTGAGCTCATAAATGCCCCCAGACCGGCGACCGTCAGCATCAGATAGATCAGCATTTTGGTTTCACTGCTGCCGGCCACCTTGACCAGCCACGCGCCCATGATGGTCGCCACGCCAGTGCGCACAAGGCCGTCGCCAATGATAAACAGGGCGGCAATCAGGATAACGTTGGGGTCGCTGAACCCGGAGAAGGCTTCCGGTAGCGTGAGCGTGCCGCTCAGCACAAACGCGACAATGACAAACAGGGCAACGGCATCCATGCGCACCTTGCCTGTGGCGAAGAGAATAATGGCGATTAAAAGCAGGCTCAGAACCCAGATCAGTTCACCGTTCACAACCTATCCTTGTCAGTGGAAGATGAGAAATTCTGCCATAAAAAAGCCCCAGCAGCGTGGGGCTATATCATGGGATTACATTTTTAGCGAGACGGTTACAACTCCATCGGGTGCTTTTGACACCGCCAGCGCCGTCAGGGAATTAATCACAAAGTCAGCCTCGTCCAGGCGTGGGGACCCCGCCGGAACGTTTACGGCAATGACGTGGCTACCGGCGTTCAGCCCGGCCAGCACGCCAGCGGCCGCATCTTCCACCACCACGCACTCTGCAGGCGCGAAGCCCAGCATTTCTGCACCAAGCAGAAACGCATCCGGCTCCGGCTTGCCGCGTTTGACGCGCTCTGCCGTAATGAACACCTCTGGCTTCGGTAAGCCGGCCGCCTTATGGCGGGCATGAGCGACCGGAACAGAGCCGGAGGTAACAATCGCCCACGGGATCTGCGCTTCATTCAGATGCTCAAGCAGTTCGCGCGCCCCGGGCAACGCGGTAATGCCCTCGGTATCGGTGGCCTCAATCTGCTCCAGGTATTTGAACTCCGCCTGGATCTCCTCCTCAGAACGCCCCGCTAAGAAGTGCCGCAATGAGGTAATGGCCTGTTTGCCATGGATAAAATTCAGCACGTCCTGATGATCGATGCCGTGCCGGTCGGCCCAGTGGCACCACGAGCGCTCCACAACCGGCAGCGAATCCACCAGCGTACCGTCCAAATCAAACAGAAAACCTTTACACTGCACACGCACCTCCGTCAGGCATTAATAATTTGTTGAATTTCGTTGCTGCTTAAATGGTACTGGCGCGGGCAAGCGTGCCATGCGCTCAGCATACGCTGGTATTTATCCCACATAGGGGTCTGGGCGTTGAAACCGTGCGTACCCGCATCAAAGTGGGTGTAACGCCCTTCGGTGTTCACCATAAAGCGCACGTAGCTCAGATAGCGCGCTTCCGTCGCTGCATCAAAGCCTAAGAAGGTGACGCGGCGTTCGTCAATGGACTGCTGGTCTTTGAGATTCGTCCAGGACACATGCAGGGCGTGGTACATCTCCATAATGTCGATCACGACGCGGCAGGTTTCTTCTTTCAGCTCGCCAAATTCGCGGTCCAGTTCACGCATTTGCAAACCGAACCCTCGTTCGACGATGGTCTGCAGGCGGCTGTAGCGCGCAGCGTTATCGGGATCAAGCATAGTCATCATCTTGTACTGGTTAGACAAAATCAGACGTTGAGCATGGGTCATTTCCATCTTTCGACTCCTGTAGCGCATTGCACTGTAAAAAAAAGACACGGTAACGGTTTGTTACTGTGCCTTCTTTTGTTAGTCGTTTCGATGATCAATCACAAGTCATCGAGGAATGTTTTATCCAGCTGCTTAAAAGCACGCTTTAACGTGTCCGCCAGCGCCTGGTAATCCGGCTTGCCTTCAACCGGGGCCAGCGCCTGCCCGGCCTCCTCCAGTTTTCCACGCACTTCATAAAACCAGTGTAAAATAGAAGGCGGAAGCGGCGTGATGGAGCGTTTACCTAACCACCACAGCCCCTGCATCGGCAGGCTTAACGCGAAGAGCGCCGTCGCGACGGCAGGGCCAAGCTGTCCACCGAGGGCGATTTGCCAGCACAGGGTAAAGATGGCAACCGGAGGCATAAAGCGAATCGCATAGCGCGTAGCGCGGATGGTGCGATTCTCAATAAACATTGGCGCAAGGCGCTTTTCCATTGGCCACGTCTTTGCGTAATGCTGTCCCCGACGAAACAGACTGAAAAAGTTCACGGACGGGATTTCGGGTGTCGACATGGCTGTACCTCAACTTCACATATAAAAATTAAAATTTTTGTGCAAAACCACAACAGGCTATGACAACGTTCAAAATATTTTGTCATCGCTACCCCGTATCGGGTATCCTGTGCCAGCCTGATAGGGCCATAGACGAGAAGCATTAACTCGTCAAATTATCGCATATTATGCCATTGGCTGAAAATTGTGCAAAATGGCATAAAATCATAGTTATTTCTTTCATCATGCCAGAATGTTCGTTTGCCATGATGTTAATCATAAATGTCTGAGTCATCATGCGTTACGCTGTTAGACTCACTGACGTTTTTTTAGCCACGTATCAATAATAGGTACTTCCATGTCGAGTAAGTTAGTACTGGTTCTGAACTGCGGTAGCTCCTCACTGAAATTCGCCATCATCGATGCGCTCAACGGTGACGAGTACCTCTCTGGTTTGGCCGAATGTTTCCATCTGCCTGAAGCACGTATCAAGTGGAAGATGGACGGCAGCAAACAAGAAGCGGCTTTAGGTGCAGGCGCCGCTCACAGTGAAGCGCTGAACTTTATCGTTAACACTATTCTGGCACAAAAACCAGAACTGTCTGCTCAGCTGACTGCGATTGGTCACCGTATCGTCCACGGCGGCGAAAAATACACCAGCTCCGTCGTGATCGACGACTCTGTTATCCAGGGCATCAAAGACTCTGCCTCTTTTGCTCCGCTGCACAACCCGGCGCACCTGATTGGTATCGCTGAAGCGCTGAAGTCCTTCCCGAATCTGAAAGACAAAAACGTGGCCGTGTTTGATACCGCGTTCCATCAGACCATGCCGGAAGAGTCTTACCTCTATGCCCTGCCGTACAGCCTGTACAAAGAGCACGGCGTACGTCGCTACGGCGCGCACGGCACCAGCCACTTCTATGTGACTCAGGAAGCCGCAAAAATCCTGAACAAACCTGTTGAAGAAGTGAACATCATCACCTGCCACCTGGGCAACGGTGGTTCTGTTTCTGCTATCCGCAACGGTAAATGTGTTGATACCTCCATGGGTCTGACCCCGCTGGAAGGTCTGGTGATGGGTACCCGTTCCGGTGACATCGACCCGGCGATCATCTTCCACCTGCACGACACCCTGGGCATGAGCGTTGACGACATCAACAAAATGCTGACCAAAGAGTCTGGCCTGCTGGGTCTGACCGAAGTCACCAGCGACTGCCGCTATGTTGAAGACAACTACGCTGAGAAAGCTGACGCTAAACGTGCAATGGACGTTTACTGCCACCGTCTGGCGAAGTACATCGGCTCTTACACTGCACTGATGGACGGTCGTCTGGACGCGGTGATCTTCACCGGCGGTATCGGTGAGAACGCGGCAATGGTTCGTGAACTGTCCCTGGGCAAACTGGGCGTTCTGGGCTTCGACGTTGATCACGAGCGTAACCTGGCTGCTCGCTTCGGCAAGTCTGGTTTCATCAACAAAGAAGGCACCCGTCCGGCAATCGTTATTCCAACTAACGAAGAGCTGGTCATCGCGCAAGACGCGCATCGCCTGACTGCCTGATTCCACACCGCCAGCAATGCTGGCGGTGCTGTTTTGTAACCCGCCCAATATCGGCGGTAACGAAAGAGGATAAACCGTGTCCCGTACTATTATGCTGATCCCTACCGGAACCAGCGTCGGCCTGACCAGCGTCAGCCTTGGCGTGATCCGTGCTATGGAACGCAAAGGCGTTCGTCTGAGCGTCTTTAAGCCAATCGCCCAGCCGCGTGCCGGTGGCGATGCGCCAGACCAGACGACCACCATCGTTCGCAAAAACTCCAATCTGCCAGCGGCTGAACCGCTGAAGATGAGCCACGTTGAATCTCTGCTCTCCAGCAACCAGAAAGACGTGCTGATGGAAGAGATCATCGCTAACTACCACGCTAACGCGCAAGACGCAGAAGTGGTGCTGGTAGAAGGTCTGGTTCCAACCCGCAAACACCAGTTTGCCCAGTCTCTGAACTTTGAAATCGCGAAAACCCTGAACGCAGAGATCGTTTTCGTAATGTCTCAGGGCACTGACACCCCGGAACAGCTGAACGAGCGTATCGAACTGACGCGCAGCAGCTTCGGCGGCGCGAAAAACACCAACATCACCGGCGTGATCGTCAACAAACTGAACGCGCCAGTGGATGAGCAGGGCCGTACTCGCCCTGACCTGTCTGAAATCTTCGACGACTCTTCCAAAGCGAAAGTCATCAAAGTTGACCCGGCTAAGCTGCAGGAATCCAGCCCGCTTCCGGTTCTGGGCGCGGTGCCATGGAGCTTCGATCTGATTGCCACCCGTGCAATCGATATGGCGCGTCACCTGAACGCTACCATCGTTAACGAAGGCGATATCAACACTCGCCGCGTGAAGTCCGTGACCTTCTGTGCGCGCAGCATTCCGCACATGCTGGAACACTTCCGCGCAGGCTCCCTGCTGGTGACCTCCGCTGACCGTCCTGACGTGCTGGTTGCAGCGTGCCTGGCGGCGATGAACGGCGTGGAAATTGGCGCCATCCTTCTGACCGGTGCCTACGAGATGGACCCACGCGTGAGCAAGCTTTGCGAACGCGCTTTCGCCACTGGCCTGCCGGTCTTCATGGTGAACACCAACACCTGGCAGACCTCCCTGAGCCTGCAGAGCTTCAACCTTGAAGTGCCGGTTGATGACCACGAGCGTATCGAGAAAGTTCAGGAATACGTTGCTGGCTACATCAACGCAGACTGGATCGAATCCCTGACTGCCACCTCTGAGCGCAGCCGTCGCCTGTCTCCACCGGCCTTCCGTTACCAGCTGACCGAGCTGGCGCGTAAAGCGGGCAAACGCGTTGTGCTGCCAGAAGGCGACGAACCACGTACCGTTAAAGCGGCTGCCATCTGTGCAGAGCGCGGCATCGCGACCTGCGTGCTGCTGGGCAACCCGGATGAGATCAACCGCGTAGCGGCGTCTCAGGGCGTTGAGCTGGGCACTGGCATCGAAATCGTTGACCCTGAAGTGGTTCGCGAAAGCTACGTTGCCCGTCTGGTTGAGCTGCGTAAGAGCAAAGGCATGACCGAAGCCGTTGCGCGCGAGCAGCTGGAAGACAACGTGGTGCTGGGCACGCTGATGCTGGAGCAGGACGAAGTTGACGGTCTGGTTTCCGGTGCGGTTCACACCACCGCGAATACTATCCGCCCACCGCTGCAGCTGATCAAAACGGCACCGGGCAGCTCTCTGGTCTCCTCCGTGTTCTTCATGCTGCTGCCTGAACAGGTTTACGTTTACGGCGACTGCGCAATCAACCCGGATCCTACCGCAGAACAGCTGGCTGAGATCGCTATCCAGTCCGCAGACTCCGCGACCGCTTTCGGTATCGAGCCGCGCGTAGCGATGCTCTCCTACTCCACCGGCACCTCTGGTGCAGGTAGCGACGTAGAGAAAGTGCGTGAAGCGACCCGCATTGCGCAGGAAAAACGTCCTGATCTGATGATCGACGGCCCACTGCAGTACGACGCCGCGGTAATGGCTGACGTTGCGAAATCCAAAGCGCCGAACTCGCCGGTTGCAGGTCGCGCGACCGTGTTCATCTTCCCGGATCTGAACACCGGTAACACCACCTACAAAGCGGTACAGCGTTCAGCAGACCTGATCTCCATCGGGCCTATGCTGCAGGGTATGCGCAAGCCTGTGAACGACCTGTCCCGCGGTGCGCTGGTTGACGATATCGTCTACACCATCGCGCTGACGGCGATCCAGTCTTCGCAGCAGCAGTAGTTAAAAAGCCCGGTGGCGCTAGCGCTTACCGGGCCTATGGTTTTGTAGGCCGGATAAGCGAAGCGCCATCCGGCAAAAAAGGCGACCACTTAACCGGTCGCCTTTTTTATTTACAGCAGCTCTCTCGCCGCCGACACAATGTCATGCGCAGTAAGACCATATTCCTTCTGCAGGAAATCCTGCGTCCCAACCTGACCGTAGCGCTCCTTAACGCCCACCCGACGCATCGGCACCGGGCAGGTTTCCACCAGCACTTCCGCCACCGCCGACCCCAGGCCGTTGTGAATGCTGTGGTTTTCGCAGGTGACGATGCGCCCGGTTTTCTCGGCGTAGTTTTTCACCAACATTCGGTCGATAGGCTTCAGGGTAAACATGTCGATGACTGCCGCGCTGACCCCCTCCTGCTCTAGCTGGCGCGCCGCCTCCAGCGCCTCCGCCACCATGATGCCGTTGGCAATCAGCGTGATATCGCTGCCTTCGCGCAGCACGTTGCCTTTGCCAATGGTAAAGGTCGAGCCCGGCGCATAGACGCTCGGCGCCTGCTTGCGGATGGTGCGCACCCAGTAAAAGCCTTCGAGGTCGATAAGCTGACGCAGCACGTCCTCGAACATCACCGCGTCTGTGACCTCCAGCACCACCGAATGCGCCAGACCGCGCACGATGCCCATATCTTCGAACGACATGTGCGTCCCGCCGTTGTGGCAGGCCGTCACGCCCGCGTCTGAAGCAATCACCTTCACGTTGTTACGCTGGTAGTCCAGGGACATAAACAGCTGGTCGAAGCAGCGGCGGCTGGCAAACGCGGTGAAGGTATGAACGAATGGCTTACGCCCGGTGAGCGACAGCCCCGCCGCGGTGCCAATAACGTTGGCCTCCATAATGCCGCAGTTAATCACGTGCTGCGGATAATCGCGCGCTACGCCGTCCATCGCCATCGAGCTCATCAGATCCGCTTCCAGGGCGATAATCTCGCTGCCGGCCTCAATCTGCTTTGCTACGAAGCCCGCGTAGACCTTACGCATCTCAACGGCGTCTTTCTGTCCTGCCGGTGCAACCTTAATCATGTGAAGCCTCCAGTTGGCAAATCGTCTCGTTGAGGGCCGCTTTGCTCTCCGCGGTCAACCGCAGGTGGTGCGAGTTGCTGAGCTGTTCCAGGTACGGCACCCCCTGCCCTTTGATGCTGTCGAGGATCACCACCCGCGGACGCGCATCGGCCTCCGGTACCCTTGAAGTCACCTCCAGCAGCGCCGGAACGTCATCCCCCTTCACCGTTAATACGTCAAAGCCAAAGGCGCGGAACTTCCCTTCCAGGTCGAACGCGCTGATGATCTCGTCCAGCTCGCCGTCGAGCTGCTGTTTGTTCCAGTCGACGAACACCGTCAGGTTGTTGAGGCGATGGTGGGCGATAAACTGGAAGGCTTCCCAGCACTGACCCTCGTTCAGCTCGCCGTCACCGACGATGCAGAAGACCCGATTCGGCCGCCCCGCGAGCTTGTGCGACAGCGCCATGCCGCCAGCGATGGAGATCCCCTGCCCGAGCGAGCCGGTGGTGGCGTCCACGCCGCGCGTTTTCAGGCGGTCCGGATGGCTTGGCAGACGCGTGCCGTTCTGGTTCAGGGTGCTCAGCTCCTCCATCGGGAAGTAGCCCTTAATCGCCAGGGTGCTGTAGAGCGCCGGGCCCGCATGGCCCTTCGACAGCACAAAATAGTCGCGCTCCGGCCAGTCCGGATCCGCCGGGTCGATCTTCATCACCGCGCCGTACAGCACGGCCAGTGTTTCGACCACCGACATGCTGCCGCCGTAGTGCCCAAAGCCCAGCTGCGTTAGCGATTTCAGCGTCTCAAGGCGGATCTGGCGCGCCAGTTCAGTTATCTCGTTCTCATTCATGATTTGGCTCCGGTGTTTTCCTGCGCGTTACCGCCAGCAGGTTTGTTTTTCGCGAAGACGTTGTACGCCACCAGCAGTGCGAACAGCGCCACAACCAGCCCGGTGATGGCGAGCGGCGACAGGAAGCGCGCCAGGTTACCCAGCACAATACCGACCGCGCCGAAATCGGCATCCGAGAAGGTGGTATTAGCAAAGCCAATCGCGCCCAGTACCGGCAGCAGCAGAACCGGCAGGAAGGTGATCAGCAGGCCGTTGGCGAAGGCGCCTATCATTGCCCCGCGGCGTCCGCCGGTGGCGTTACCGAACACGCCCGCCGTCGCGCCGGTGAAGAAGTGCGGCACCACGCCCGGCAGGATCAGCACCCAGTTGAACTGGCCGCAGATGATTAACCCCACAATCCCCCCCAGGAAGCTGAACAGGAAGCCAATCAGCACCGCGTTTGGCGCATAGGGATAGACCACCGGGCAGTCCAGCGCGGGACGCGCGTTCGGGACCAGTTTTTCCGAAAAGCCGGTAAAGGCCGGGACGATTTCTGCCAGAATCAGGCGCACGCCCTGCAGGATGATGAACACCCCCGCCGCGAAGGTGATCGCCATGATGATGGCGTATACCAGGTAGTTCTGACCGCCGCTGAAGGTCGACTCGACATACTCGCGTCCGGCGCTCACCGCCATGATCAGGTAGATAATCATCATGGTCAGGGAGATGGAGATCGAAGAGTCGCGCAGGAAGCTCAGGTTCTTCGGCAGGTTCATCTCTTCGGTGGAGCGGGAGCCTTTGCCGACTTTGCTGCCAATCCAGCCGGACAGCACGTAGCCCAGCGTACCGAAATGGCCAAATGCAATCTCATCGTTGCCGGTAATACGCTTCATATAGCGCTGCGCAATGGCCGGGAAGAACGCCATAATCAGGCCGAGGATCAGCGAGCCGGTAAACACCAGCCCCACGCCCTCAAAGCCCGCCACGGTGAGGATCACGCCAATCATGCACGCCATATAAAACGTGTGGTGCCCGGTCAGAAATATGTACTTCAGACGGGTAAAGCGCGCGACGACAATATTCGCCACCATGCCGAAGGCCATGATCAGCGCGGTCGAGGCACCGTATTTTTCCAGGGCTATCGACACTATCGCTTCATTGTTAGGAATAATGCCCTGGATATTAAAGGCGTGCTCAAACATGCCGCCTAAGGGATTTAGCGACCCCACCAGCACCGTGGCGCCGCCGCCCAGCACAATAAAGCCGAGAATCGTTTTAATTGTGCCTTTTACGACATCTGAAAAAGATTTTTTCTGCGCAACAAGACCAATTAACGCAATTAACCCCACCAGCACCGAAGGGACTTTTAAAATATCGACAACGAAATTCAGCGTTTCAAGGATAAACATATCCACCTCGCCTTATCAGGGTTATTGTCTGTCGAACCAGGCGCGCAGCTGCGCTTCGAGTTCGTTGATATCAATGATGTTGTTGATCACTACCAGCTGGCTTTCCGGCACGCTGGCGCTTGCCGCAATGTCTTTCGCCATCACGAACAGGTCCGCCGCGCCCGGCGTGGCGGAGGAGAGATCGGAGTGTTCAACCTCGGCGTCAATGTCCAGCTTTTTGAGCACCTTTTTAATGTTCATTTCGACCATAAAACTGCTGCCCAGGCCAGAACCGCAAATAGCCATGATTTTCATTGTTGTCCCCTTATTTTGAGTAGAGCACGCCCCATCACGCTGGCGCGTAATGTTGGGAAGAATCGGATTAAAGAATTAAATCAGAAGCGGTCAATAATGGTTTTAATATCCTCCAGGGTATTCGCCTGATGTAATTTCTCCATATCCTCGTCGCTGGAAAATAGTTCTGCGAGTGCGGATATCATTTCAATATGGCTATGTTTATCCGGTGCCGCGAGCATAATAATCAGATCGACAGGGTCAAACTCTCCGGCACCAAAAGAGACGCCCTGTTTTAGTTTTAGTAATGACAAGCCCAGTCCTTTGGCGCCCTCCTCCGGCCGCGCATGCGGCATGGCCAGCCCTGGTGCCAGCACATAATAGGGTCCTAACGTATGGTGCTGCTGAATGATTGCCGTCACGTATTCCGGTGCAATCACCTGCAGATCCAGCAGCGGTTTCGCGCACATCTCCAGCGCCTGCGGCCAGCTTTCAACGCTATCCTGCAGCGTAATGGTTGTATCATATATCCACTTTTTGAGCATTTTTCCCTCCCGCTAAACGCTAAAGATGGGCAAACTTTATTCAACCCATCAATCATTGACTGCGATCGCGATCACAAAGATAGCGCTACCAATAACTAACATGCAGAAGTGTGATAGCGCTATCAAATTGTCATCATCGTGTGAAATCACAGCAAAAAAAGGGATTTAAGGCGTATACTGCCTGTCACCTGAAATGAAGGAAAAAGAACGCGTCTGGTCAGCAGGAAGGTGTATGTCTTTAACCCGAAAACGGCGCAGTACCGGAAAAGTCACGCTCGCTGATGTCGCACAGCTTGCCGGAGTCGGCACGATGACCGTCTCCCGTGCACTCCGCACGCCTGAACAGGTTTCCGATAAACTGCGTGAAAAAATTGAAGCTGCGGTGCAGGAACTGGGCTATATGCCCAATCTCGCCGCCAGCGCACTGGCATCGGCGTCGTCATGGACGATTGCGATGGTTGTTCCCAACCTTTCCGAAGCCGGTTGTTCAGAGATGTTTGCCGGGCTACAGCAGGTGCTGCAGCCGGCCGGATACCAGATCATGCTGGCTGAGTCCCAGCATCGTCTTGAACAGGAAGAGAAACTGCTCGAAACGCTGCTGGCGTCGAATATCGCCGCCGCGATTTTGCTCAGCGTCGAGCACACCGACACCGTTCGCCACTGGCTGAAAAATTCGTCGATTCCGGTGATGGAGATGGGTGCTATGCGCGCCGATCCGATCGATATGAATATCGGGATCGATAACGTGGCGGCCATGTTTGAGCTGACGGAAATGGTGATCAGGCGCGGCTACCAAAATATTGGCCTGCTGTGCGCCAACCAGGAGCAGTGGATTTTCCAGCAGCATTTGCAGGGCTGGTACAAGGCGATGCTGCGCCATCATCTGTCGCCGAACCGGGTGATTAACGCGGCGATGCCGCCGAGCTTCTCGACCGGCGCGGCACAGCTGCCAGAGTTCCTGCTGGCGTGGCCGGAACTGGATGCGCTGGTGTGCGTATCAGACGAGCTGGCCTGTGGCGCGCTGTATGAATGTCAGCGTCGACGCATTAAAGTGCCGGACGATCTGGCAGTCGTGGGCTTTGGTGATAGCGACGTGAGCCGCGTTTGCCAGCCGCCGCTGACGACGATGGCGGTACCGCATCGTAAGATTGGGATTGAGGCAGGAAAAGCGCTACTGGAACGTCTGAATGACGGAGACTGGCGCGACCAAAAACCCATCGCGTCCAGCCTGTGCCTGCGGGAAAGCTGTTAAGGCTTACTCAGCCTCTTCCTCTTTTTCCGCTTTGTTTTCCGGCTTAGCGGATTCGTTTTTGGCGTTGCGGGTCATCCACAGCGCCAGCGCCTTTAATGAATCTGGCGTGAACTCGTCGCAGCGGGCAGTAATCTCTTCCGGCGTCATCCAGCAGACTTCGCTTACTTCCTCTTCCTGCAGGGCGAAAGGCCCGTGGGACACACAGCTAAACAGTCCGCCCCAGACGCGGCAATGCTCGTCTTCGAAATAGAACTGACCGTGCTCGGCAAACGGCACCCCGGCGATGCCTAACTCTTCTTCCGCTTCACGACGCGCGGAATCCAGCAGCACTTCATCGGCCTGCACGACGCCACCCGCGGTGGCATCCAGCATACCCGGAAGAAAATCTTTAGTGTCCGTGCGGCGCTGGACCAGAATTTTGCCCATGCCGTCATGCACAACGATGTACGTTGCACGGTGACGCAGGCGCTCTGCACGCATTTGTTCGCGGCTCGCCTGCGCGATCACTTCATTTTCTTCGCTGACAATGTCAACCCATTCAGTACTTGCCAAATGATTCTGCTCCACCATCGGGAAACCTTCTCGTCTAAGCGCTCTTTCGGCGCGTTTGCAGTTGTGGTGTAACTTACGGATTAATCGCTACCTGCGCAATAACTTGCTGATCATTAAGTGCGATAACGCTCAGGGTATTTCCATCCAGCATGCCATAGCTCGCAGGATATCTGCCTTTCGGGATGCTGACCGACCCCGGGTTAAAGTGATAGATCTCACCGCGTTTTTCAGCAACCGGAATATGAGTATGACCGTAAACCAGGACATCGCCAGCCGCGAGCGCAGGGAGATTGTCCGGGCTAAAAAGATGCCCATGCGTCAGGAACAGCCGGCAGTTTTCCAGCAGCACCTGTTGCCACGGCGCGGTAAGAGGAAAATGGAGCAGCATCTGGTCCACTTCGCTGTCGCAGTTGCCGCGCACGGCGATAATGCGCGAGGCAAAGGAGTTGAGCTTCTCCGCCACCTGCGCAGGGGCATAGCCTTCCGGCAGCGCATTGCGTGGCCCATGATTTAACACATCCCCCAGAATCACCAGCCATTGCGCCCCGCTTTGCGAAAACAGAGAAAGCACTCGCTCGGTCGCGGGCAGCGATCCATGGATATCCGACGCAAACATCAGTTTCATCCGTCACTCCCAGGTAAAAAAACTGCCCTTATCATACCTGAAGCGTCAGGGCTTATCAGCCCGCGCGCTTAGCGGAGAGTGCCACATAGCGCTGTACGGAGGCCCGCTGCCACTGGAACGCCGCATAATCCACCAGCAGTTGAGGCACCTCATCGCCGTTGAGAATCAAACGGTTCAGCATCAGCGCCAGATCGGTATCGGCAATGCACCATTCACCGAACAGGTTCGGATTACCGTGAGCGAGCAGCGAGGTGGCGGTTTCAATCAGCTTTTGCGCGCTGTCGACGCCTTCTGCGCTGAGCGCCGGCTTTTTCACACCGGCAAACACGACATCCGTGGAGCGTTCGACGCGAATCGGCACCAGGTCGCTACGCAGCCACGCCTGGATCTGCCGCGCGCGGGCGCGCTTTTGCAGATCGTGAGGATAGATGCGCTCCCACTCAGGCGGCGCAAAACGATCTTCCAGATATTCATCAATTGCCGACGATTCGCTCAGCGCAAAGCCATCGATCTCCAGCACCGGCACGCGTCGCGTCAGGTCGTAACCCTGCCACTGGGGTTTGAGATGTTCACCACCGTCGAGATCGACGGTCTTCAGCGTAAAGGAGAGTCCCTTTTCGGCCAGCGAAACGTATACGCTCATGACGTAGGGAGAAAAGAAATTTGCATCGGACCACAACGTAATTACGGGCTGGTTCATAACATCCTCATCGGCTGATCGGTTTTTACTCAACATATAATCTCTTTGCGTCTCTGTCACTTGATGAAAACTCACGATTTACAACCACCATCTATACTCATTTGTCATGGCACTACTATTCGACTGACAGGAGTTGAAAATGATTGACCTTTATTACGCCCCTACTCCAAACGGCCATAAGATCACCCTCTTTCTCGAAGAAGCCGAACTGGATTACAGGATCATTCGCGTGGATATCAGCAAAGGCGAACAGTTCAACCCTGTGTTTTTGGCTATCTCGCCGAACAATAAAATTCCGGCCATTATTGATAGCCAGCCAGCGGACGGAGGCAGGCCGCTGAGCCTGTTTGAATCCGGCGAAATTTTGCTTTATCTGGCGGAGAAAACCGGCAAGCTGCTGAGCGGTGAATTGCGCGAGCGTCACCACACTCTGCAGTGGCTTTTCTGGCAGTCAAGCGGCTTTGGGCCGATGCTGGGGCAGAACCACCACTTCACCGCCTTCGCGCCGCAGACCATTCCTTACGCCATCGAGCGATATCAGGTTGAAACCCAGCGTCTTTACGGCGTTCTGAACCAGCGGCTGGAGAAAACGCCGTGGCTCGGGGGCGACCATTACAGCATTGCCGATATTGCCTGCTGGCCGTGGGTAAATACGCATGATAAACACCGAATTGACTTAGCGTCTTACCCGGCGGTGAATAACTGGTTTGAGCGTATCCGGACCCGCCCGGCCACCGAACGCGCGATGCAAAAAATCCAGCAAATTTAACCTTGTAGGAAGCTGGGTGCCTGCGAGGCTCTCATGTATTATGGGCGGAAATACTGACACGGAGATGACCTGCAATGTCACAGCCAGACGCTATTATTCGGATAAAAAATTTACGCTTGCGCACGTTCATTGGTATCAAAGAGGAAGAGATTGCCAACCGTCAGGATATTGTTATTAATGTGGTTATCCACTACCCGGCAGACAAAGCGCGGGCCAGCGAAGACATCAACGACGCGCTGAACTATCGCACGATAACCAAAAACATCATTCAGTACGTGGAAAACAACCGCTTCTCGCTGCTGGAGAAATTAACTCAGGATGTGCTCGATATCGCACGCGACCATGACTGGGTCACTTATGCTGAAGTAGAGATCGATAAACTTCACGCCCTGCGCTATGCCGACTCCGTCTCCATGACGTTAAGCTGGCGACGCCAGGGGTAAACCTGGAGGTTGTATGAAGATTTTGCTGACTGGCGGTACAGGCCTGATTGGTCGCCATCTCATTGCCCGCCTGCAGGCGCTGCATCATGATGTCACCGTGGTGACGCGCAGCCCGGAAAAAGCGCGTCAGGTGCTGGGAGCAGGGGTCGATATCTGGAAAGGGCTGGCCGCTCGGCAGAATCTGGACGGTTTTGACGCCGTCATCAACCTTGCAGGCGAACCCATCGCTGATAAGCGCTGGACCGAAGAGCAGAAACAGCGGTTGTGCAGCAGCCGCTGGAATATTACCGAAAAGCTGGTTGAGCTGATTCGCAACAGCCACACGCCGCCGTCGGTGCTGATTTCAGGTTCTGCGACGGGCTATTACGGCGATCTTGGTGAAGTGGTGGTAACCGAAGAGGAGCCGCCCCACAACGAGTTTACCCATAAACTCTGCGCCCAGTGGGAGCGCATCGCCTGCGCGGCGCAGAGCGATAAGACCCGCGTCTGCCTGCTGCGTACCGGTGTGGTGCTTGCGCCGAAAGGCGGCATTCTGGGTAAAATGCTTCCGCCCTTTAGGCTGGGGCTCGGCGGGCCGATCGGCAACGGCCGTCAGTACCTGGCCTGGATCCATATCGACGATATGGTGAACGGCATTATCTGGCTGCTGGATAACGATCTGCGCGGGCCGTTTAATATGGTTGCGCCGTATCCGGTACGCAATGAACAGTTTGCCCATGCGCTGGGGCATGCCCTGCACCGCCCGGCGATTTTACGCGTACCTGCGACGGCGATTCGCCTGATGATGGGCGAAGCGTCCGTGCTGGTGTTGGGCGGCCAGCGCGCGCTGCCGAAAAGGCTGGAGGCGGCCGGGTTTGCGTTTCGCTGGTATGATTTAGAAGAGGCGCTGGGGGATGTGGTGCGGTGAATATGTTACAGTGATACGCCATGTTCCGATGAAATGGCGTAACAATGGCAACCATCACCACTCCCCGGCTTCACCTCACCCCTTTCGAACCCTCAGACTGGGCGTTCTTCCGCTCGCTGCGCGAAAACCGCGACATCATGCGCTATATGGCCGCGATTGCTCCCGAAAAAGAGACCCGACGCGTGTTTGCCGCACGCCTGATGGCGGAGCATGTCTTCGTGGTCCGCTTTCTGAATGAAGATACGCCGCTGGGGGATATCGGCCTGCAAATCAGTCAGGAGAATCGTGCAGAGGCGGACATCGGCTACACGGTTGTGCCTGCGGCGCAGGGAAAAGGTATCGCCAGTGAGGCGCTGCGCGCGGTGTGTGACTATGCGTTTAACCAGACCGGCGTGAGAGCGATTAACGCGTACGTGCTGGCGGATAACAGCGGATCCGTGCGGGTGCTGGAGAAAGCCGGTTTTGTGCGCACGCAGGTGCTGGAAAAGGCGTATGAGATTGACGGCGTGCGTTATGACGACTGGGTGTATCGGCTGGAATGTGGTGCAGCCTGAGGCCCTCACCCCGGCCCTCTCCCAAAGGGAGAGGGAGAAAGGCGAAAGATTACTTCAACGATCCCTTCAGGAACTGCTGCAACCGCGGGCTTTGCGGGTTCGCCAGCACTTCGTCCGGGTGGCCCTGCTCTTCAATTTTCCCCTGATGCAGGAAAATCACGTGGTTCGAGACGTTACGGGCGAAGCCCATCTCGTGCGTCACCACCACCATCGTTTTGCCCTCTTCGGCCAGCTTCTGCATGATGCGCAGCACTTCGCCGACGAGTTCCGGGTCCAGCGCGGAGGTCGGTTCGTCGAACAGCAGCACCTCCGGTTCCATCGCCAGCGCGCGGGCGATAGAGACACGCTGCTGCTGGCCGCCGGAGAGGTGCACCGGGTACTTCATCTGCTGGCGCTCGTCGATACCCACTTTCGCCAGGTATTTCACCGCACGCTCCCGGGCTTCCTGCTTGCTCAAGCCCAGGACCTGAACCGGTGCTTCCATCACATTCTCCAGCACCGTCATGTGGCTCCAGAGGTTGAAATGCTGGAACACCATCGTCAGGCGCGTGCGCAGCAGGCGCAGCTGATTCTTATCCGCCACCTTCAGCTGGCCGTCTTTGTCACGGACCAGGTTAATAGTCTGCCCGCTCACCACAATCGAACCTTCGCTCGGCTTTTCGAGGAAGTTAATGCAGCGCAGGAAGGTACTTTTACCCGAGCCGGATGAGCCGATGATACTGATCACGTCGCCCGCATTCGCCTGCAGCGACACCCCTTTCAGCACTTCATGTTCGCCGTAGCGTTTGTGCAAATCAATAACGTTTAATTTGTTCTCAGCCATCATCTTTCTCAGTGCGTCGAAGAAGGTTTTATATGCTGCAACCAGCGTTTTTCAGCCTTACGGAACAGGCTAATCAGAACATAAGAGATAATTAAATAGAGCACCGCCGCAATGCCAAACGCGGTAAACGGCTGATAGGTCGCGGAGTTGATATCGCGCGCGATTTTGAGCAGATCCGGCACCGTCGCGGTAAAGGCGAGCGCGGTGGAGTGCAGCATCAAAATCACTTCGTTGCTGTACGCCGGAAGCGCGATACGCAGCGCCGAAGGCAGAATAATACAGCGGTAAAGCTTCACGGAGGAGAAGCCGTACGCGCGCGCCGCCTCGATCTCACCGTGCGGCACGGAACGAATGGCCCCGGCGAAAATCTCGGTGGTATAGGCGCAGGTGTTGAGCGTTAGCGCCAGCACCGTACAGTTCAGGCCACTGCGGAAGAACGCGTTCAGCATTTCCGTGCCTTTTACGATCTCAAGCGTATACATCCCCGAATAGAACACCAGCAGCTGCACGTACAGCGGCGTGCCGCGAAACACATAGGTAAACAGCCAGATCGGGAACTGGATAAACTTGTTGTTCGACACGCGGCCGATGGCGAGAAACACAGCCAGAATGCCGCCCATCACCACGGAAGAAATCAGCAGCCAGAGCGTAATCGCCACGCCGGTAAAGCGGTAGCCATCCGTCCACAGCAGGGATTTCCAGTATTCCTGAATAATCTCAATCACAGGTCAGCCCTCTTCACACCCACGGAGTAGCGACGTTCGAGCAGAAGCAGCACACCATTGGAGACGGTCGTAAAGACCAGATAGATCACGCCGCAGACTACCGCAAAGTAGAACGGCTCCCAGGTGCTCTTGCCCGCCAGCTGAGTCGCTTTAACAACGTCTTCCAGACCGAGCAGCGAGACCAGCGCCGTCGCTTTGAGAATAACCTGCCAGTTGTTGCCGATGCCCGGCAGCGCATAGCGCATCATGGCCGGGAACATGATCCGGCGAAACGTTTGTGAAGAGGTAAAACCAAATGCGGTTGCCGCTTCAATGTGTCCTCTTGGGACCGCCATGTAAGCGCCACGGAAGGTTTCCGTGAAGTAGGCACCGTAGATAAAACCGAGGGTAATAATACCGGCCACCATCGGGTCGATATCAATTTGTCCCATCCCCATCGCATCCGTCACGCTGTTCAGCGCAATCTGCAGACCGTAAAAGATAAGCAGCATCAGCACCAGATCGGGTACGCCGCGAATGAGCGTGGTATAGCCTTCGAAAATGAGCGCCAGCGGTTTGTTAGCCGAAAGCTTCGCCCCTGCGCCCGCCAGACCTATCAGCACCGCCAGCACCACGGAGCTGATAGCCAGCTCAAGGGTGACAAGCGCGCCCTGTAAAATAACGCCAGAAAATCCGTACAGCATACCGCGAGCCCTGTCGTATCGTGAGTGGTAAACCGTGTCTTATCCCCTCCCGCAGCGGGAGGGGCCGCACGTTATTTGACGGAGCGATTAGCCGCCGTACACATTGAAATCGAAGTACTTTTTCGCCAGCTTGTCATAGGTACCGTCAGCGCGCATTTCCGCAAACGCTTTGTTCAGCGCTTCACGCAGCTCGTTGTCTTCTTTGCGCAGGCCCATTCCGGTGCCTACACCAAACAACTTCACATCCTTAATGGACGGGCCGCCGAACTTGTAATCTTTACCCACCGGCGTTTTCAGGAAGCCTTCGCTTGCCGCGACTTCATCCTGGAATGCCGCATCAATACGGCCTGCCGTCAGGTCTGCGTAAATATTTTCCTGGCCCTGATAGGAGACGATTTCAATCCCCTTCGGCGCCCAGTGTTCGTTACCGTAGGTTTCCTGCGTGGTGCCCTGCAGCACGCCCACGCGTTTCCCCTTCAGCGACTCGAGGGTCGGTTGAATGTCTGAAGACTTTGCCACCACCAGACGTGAATCGGCCGCATAGAGCTTGTCGGTGAAGGCAATCTCCTGCTGGCGTTTCTCGGTAATGGAAAGCGAGGACATAATCACGTCGATTTTTTTGGCTTTCAGGGAAGGGATCAGCGCATCCAGCGGGTTTTCTACATAAGTACACTGCGCTTTGATGCGTTTGCACAGCTCATTGGCCAAATCGATGTCAAAACCCACCAGTTCACCCTTTGAATTCTTCGATTCAAACGGCGCATAGGTTGGATCAGTACCAATACGGATTTTCTGCGGAATGGCTGCGAATGCCGCGGTGGCGCTGGAAAAGGCCAGCACGAGGGATAGTGACAACACGAGTTTTTTCATATTTGTCCTCAACAAACTGTCTGCATACGGTTTTTTTACGACGACGGGGTGGGGTTAATGTGCCATTAATCCCCGCTGTCAGGCAAAGAATAATGCCTTTCTGGCGGGATTTTTTGCATTATAAATGCTTAAGTATGCACACAGCGACCCAATATGGTGCACAGACTGCACCATATTGAATCATCCTCACCCGCGATGCACCACATCAGTGCATCACCGTGATGCGTTAGTCACCGTAGACGTTGAAGTCGAAGTATTTCTTCGCCAGTTTGTCGTAGGTACCGTCTTTGCGCAGCTCGGCAAACGCTTTGTCAAAGGCGGCTTTAAGCTCTTTATCGTCCTTGCGCAGGCCAATGCCGGTGCCGTCACCAAAGTATTTTTTGTCTTTCACGGACGGGCCCGCAAAGGCGTAGTCTTTACCTGCCGACTGCTTCAGGAACCCTTCGCTCGCGGCGACTTCATCCTGGAACGCGGCATCCAGACGGCCCGCCGCCAGGTCAGAGTAGATCAGATCCTGGTTCTGGTAAGCCACCACGTCGACGCCCTTCTCGCGCCAGTTGGCATTGGCGTAACCTTCCTGGGTCGAGCCCTGGAGTACGCCAACGTGCTTGCCTTTCAGCGAGTCGATGGTCGGTTGAATCGGGGAACCTTTCGCGGCAATCAGACGCGAATCCGCAGCGTAGAGCTTGTCAGAGAACGCGATCTCCTGCTGACGCTTTTCGGTGATGGAGAGAGAAGAGATAATGGCGTCGATTTTCTTTGCCTTCAGCGACGGGATTAACGCGTCGAAGTCGCTGCCCACCCATGTGCATTTCACTTCCATACGTTTGCACATTTCATTTCCCAGATCGATGTCAAACCCCACGAAATCGCCCTTCGCATCCTTGGAAGAGAATGGCGCGTAGGTTGCGTCTGTACCGATACGAACCGTCTGTGGAAGCGCTGCGTAGCTACCTGCTGCTGCACTTAACCCCACCAGCAAAGACAGAGCCAGAACCGTCTTCTTCATACATTTACCCTCAAGTACCGTGATTTTATTATGTATTGTGTTGTGTGTTGTGTTGCAGGCTTCTCTTGCAGGTCTTATGCCACATTGCCGTCTGGTCAAAACTTCGACGTTAAATATGTTAATAAAACGTTGCGATATTGCCTTAATGGTGAAAGATAGCAGGTCTGCCGAACGAACCGGAAAGAGAAAAAGGGAAAAAGCGAATTAAATGTCGAGGATATGATCGCCGTTGCATAATTGCCCTGAAACAGGGCAACGTCTCTTTTCATGCACAGCATTTGTGCACAGAATCAGGCTCCCTGCCAGCGGGTGAAGAGATCTTCGGGCAGGTCGATGTCAAACTGATCCAGCACGCGATTGATGGTCTGATTAATCACATCGTCCAGCGACTGTGGTCGGTGATAGAAAGCCGGTACCGGCGGCATGATCACCGCGCCCAGCTCGGCGGCCTGGGTCATTAAGCGCAGATGGCCCAGATGCAGCGGCGTTTCCCGCACGCAGAGCACCAGCGGGCGACGCTCCTTCAGCACCACGTCCGCCGCGCGCGTCACCAGGGTGTCGGTATAGCTGTTCACAATCCCGGAGAGCGTTTTAATTGAGCAGGGCAGGATAACCATGCCGGCGGTTTTAAACGAGCCTGAGGAGATGCTGGCGGCGATATCGCGGGCATCGTGAACCACGTCTGCCAGTGCCTGGACATCGCGCAGGGAAAGATCCGTTTCAAGGGAGAGGGTTTGTCGCGCCGCCTGGCTCATCACCAGATGCGTTTCCACTTCTGCCACGTTACGCAAAACCTGTAGCAGGCGTACGCCGTAAATCGCGCCGCTGGCACCGCTGATGCCAATAATGAGTCGTTTCATGATTTCGCCCTTGCTGATTTCTGGGCTGACTGTGCAGGATTTTGCGGGGAGTTGCAAGTGAGGGCACGCGCCCTCACCTGCGAAGAGATCAACCTTCGTTGTGCATCTCTAAGCTTTCGAGATCGTTTTGCAGCTGAACGGCTTTCGCATCGTCATTGCGCAGCGAATCAAGATAGTCAAGGTACTGCTGGTCAACGTCTTTCGTCACGTAGACGCCGTTAAACACGGAGCATTCGAACTGCTGAATTTCCGGGTTCTCGGCGCGCACCGCGTCGATGAGATCGTTCAGATCCTGGAAAATCAGGCCGTCGGCACCGATGATCTGGCGAATTTCGTCCACTTCGCGACCGTGAGCAATCAGCTCGTTGGCGGTTGGCATATCGATGCCGTACACGTTCGGGAAGCGAATTTCCGGCGCGGCAGATGCCAGGTAGACTTTCTTCGCACCCGCTTCGCGCGCCATCTCGATAATCTGCTCAGAGGTGGTGCCGCGAACGATGGAGTCATCCACCAGCAGAACGTTCTTGTCGCGGAATTCCGCGCGGTTGGCGTTCAGCTTACGGCGCACGGACTTACGGCGCAGATGCTGGCCCGGCATGATAAAGGTGCGGCCAACGTAGCGGTTCTTCACGAAGCCCTGACGGTATGGCTTTTCCAGAATGCGGGCAATTTCCAGGGCGATATCGCAGGAGGTTTCCGGGATAGGAATAACCACGTCGATGTCGAGATCGTCCCACTCGCGGGCAATCTTCTCGCCGAGTTTCGTGCCCATGTTAACGCGCGCGCTGTATACGGAAATTTTGTCGATGAACGAATCCGGACGGGCGAAATAGACGTATTCAAACAGGCACGGGTTGCTGACCGGGTTGTCAGCACACTGGCGGGTAAACAGCTGGCCCTTCTCGGTGATATACACCGCTTCGCCCGGCGCAACGTCGCGCAGGAATTCGAAGCCCAGGGTATCCAGCGCCACGCTCTCAGAGGCAACCATATATTCGGTACGGCCATCGCCAAGGTCGCGCTTGCCCAGCACCAGCGGACGAATGCCGTTTGGATCGCGGAAGGCAACCATACCGTGACCGATGATCATCGCCACGCAGGCGTACGCACCGCGGATCTGGCGGTTGGTCGCAGCAATGGCAGCGAAGATATTGTCTGCTTCCAGCGGGTAATGACGGAAGTTATCCAGCTCGCTGGCGAACACATTGAGCAGGATTTCTGAATCAGAGGTGGTGTTAATGTGGCGACGTTTCTCTTCGAACAGCTTCTTACGCAGCTCATGGGCGTTGGTCAGGTTGCCGTTATGGGCAAGCGTGATGCCATACGGTGAGTTGACGTAGAAAGGCTGTGCCTCAGAGGCGCTGGAACTGCCAGCAGTAGGATAACGAACGTGACCGATCCCCATATTACCTTGCAGACGCTGCATATGGCGGGCTTCAAACACATCGTTTACCAGGCCATTCGCCTTACGTAAACGGAAGCAGTTGTTTGCATCAATGGTGATGATACCCGCAGCATCCTGCCCACGGTGCTGAAGCACCGTTAACGCGTCATAAATCGACTGGTTTACCGGCATGAAACCGGCGATACCGACAATACCGCACATTCGTCTTTTCCTCGTTAAGCCACATCTCAGGGTTTATGCCCTGGGCAAAAAACTCGACGAGCTTTGCAGATAGTCAAAGAACCATCTGATGATGAAGCTGAATTCTGGAATGAGCTGCGATTTCTGCCAGTCTTCACTTTTGGAGAACCCGGTGAAGGTATCCAGGAAGAACAGGATCGCGGCCACAATCAGCACGCCTCGCAACGCCCCGAAACAGATGCCGAGTACCCTGTCCGTTCCTGACAGACCGGTTTTCTCGACCAGCTGACCTATCACATAATTCACGATAGCGCCGACAATCAGCGTCGCGATAAACAGCACCGCGATGGCGATTCCATTTCGGACCAGTTCATCTTCAAAGCCCGTGAACCAGACAGACAGGTAAGTGTAGTAATGACTGGCAACAAAGAAAGCACAACCCCAGGTTACCAGCGATAACGCTTCACGAACAAAGCCACGGATCAGGCTAACCAGACAGGAAAAACCAATCACCGCAATGATGGCGTAATCAATCCAGACCATATGTGTCCCACGATTAAACGCCCTGTCATCCAGTTCGGGGCGAATTCTAACAGAAAAAGAAAACGTTTGCGTAGGGATTTCCTTCCCGCGCGTAAATAAAAAAGGCGCTGAAAAAATGTTCAACGCCCCTCACCCTAACCCTCTCCCCAAAGGGGAGAGGGGACGGTACGATGCAGTATGATACAAACGCGCTCGATGCGACTTTCACCCTCTCCCCTTTGGGGAGAGGGCCGAGGTGAGGGGTAGATCTTATCAGTTCGCGCTGTAGCTCATTACCACACCGCTCAGCCCGGAGATCTGCTTCAGCTCGCCGAGCGACCCCTTCAGCTTGTCTTTCGACGCTTCCGGCCCCACGAGAATACGGGTAATTTTACCCTGCACCGGCGTGGAAGGTGAAGTGTAAACGCGATATCCCGCGCTGCGCAGTTTACCGACAACCTCGTTGACTTTATCGGCGTTTTTCAGCGCCCCCAGCTGCACAACGTAGGCTTTGCCGGTCGGGGCCGCGTCTTGCTTCGCCGGAGGTGGAGTTTCAGACGCTGCAGCCAGCTGCTCTGCCGTTTTATCCCGCTGTGGCTGTTGCTGTGGCTTCGGCTGCGGTTTCTCTACCGGCTTCGGTTTTTCAACAGGCTTAGGCTTCTCTACCGGTACCGGATCGATCTCGATGTTGTTATTCGCCGCCAGACGCGACGGATCGAGTGACGGTGCAGCGGCATCGCCCGCGCGGACTTCTTCCGCCGCCCCTTCAGGCGGCTGAGCAGGCAGCGCCTGCGTCGCCGCAGGCAGCATATCCGGTTCATCACGATCGCCCGGCTTCGGCACCAGCGGAATGGCTGCAAACTCGTCCTGATAATGTTTTTTCTGCCCGTCGAGCAGCCCGGGAAGAATAATTACCCCGAGCGCGACCAGCACAATGGTTCCTGTTAAACGGTTCTGAAACTTACTCGCCACCGGTTCTCCCCGCGTCCATCACTTCCATGACATGTGCCACTGTGTGGAAAGAGCCACACACCAGCACGGTATCTTCTGGTTTAGCCTCCGCCATCGCGGCATGCCAGGCCTGCGCCACGCTACTGTAGATTGCGCCTTTGCCGAGATGTTCCATCAGCTGCTCAGCGGTCGCGCCGCGCGGCCCCTCCAGAGGAGCACAATACCAGCTATCGACCACACTCTCCATGCAGGCCAGCGTCCCGCCGATATCTTTATCATGAAGCATACCGATAACCGCCAGCACGCGCCCGGTTTTTGGTAACGATTTGAGACGTCCTGCGAGATACGCCGCCGCATGCGGGTTGTGCGCCACGTCCAGGATCAGACGCGGTGACTCGCTGACGATCTGGAAACGCCCCGGCAGAATTGCGCTCTGAATACCGTCGCGGATAGCCTGCTCGCTGACCGCTAATCCGCTGGCGCGCAGTGCCGCCAGCGCGGTGGCCGCGTTCGGCTGTGGTACCTGCGGCAGCGGCAGGTTGTCCAGCGCACCCTGTGCATCGCTGAAGCGCCAGCCGTTGTCCTGTACCTCATACTGCCAGTCAACGCCGCGGCGCAGGAGCCGTGCGCCCTTCTCGTTTGCTACATCAGCGATGGTGTGCGGCATGTCCGGCTCGCCGACCACGGCGGGCTTATTTGCGCGGAATATACCGGCCTTTTCGCGGCCAATGCTTTCACGGTCCGGGCCCAGCCAGTCAGTGTGATCCAGCGCGATGCTGGTGACCACCGCCACGTCCGCATCCACCATATTGGTTGCATCCAGACGCCCGCCCAGGCCAACTTCCAGAATTACCACGTCCAGCTGCGCCTGTTTAAACAGCCACAGCGCCGACAGGGTA
This sequence comes from Enterobacter sp. 296B2, assembly GCF_034106185.1. Lineage (NCBI taxonomy): Bacteria > Pseudomonadati > Pseudomonadota > Gammaproteobacteria > Enterobacterales > Enterobacteriaceae > Enterobacter > Enterobacter sp. 296B2. The sequence goes on from NZ_JAWNCA010000031.1 coordinate 28,671, forward strand.
CCGTATTCGAAATAAGTTAATGAGGTTTCCCCGCGCGCCGCTTCGATAGCCGCGAACGACGCCGTATGGGCAGATTCCGCCAGCTCGCTGTTTTGCACGCGAACGCGCTCGGTGTAACGCACCAGATGCGGGGAGCTGTAGACGCCAACTTTGTAACCCGCCGCCATCAGAACAGATTCCAGCGTGCGGCAGGTGGTGCCTTTACCGTTAGTGCCGGCTACGGTAAACACGAAAGGCGCCGGTTTCAGCACGTCGAGACGCGCGGCAACCTGACTTACGCGATCAAGCCCCATATCGATTGTTTTACTGTGCAGGTTTTCCAGATAAGAAAGCCACGCGGCCAGGGGCGACGTGGCTTGGGGAATGCTTTTATTTTCCATAATGCCCGGTTGTCATTAACAGGTTATAAAGCAAAAGGGCAGCGCCATCTGGCCCTGCCCTTTTCAGTTATCAGGCCTCGGGTTCCTGATCCGGTACCACCACGCCTTCGCGCGGCTCATCCGGGTTCGGCGCTGGCAGATTCATCAGCTTCGCCAGAATGCTGGCCAGTTTCAGGCGCATTTCAGGGCGGCGGACGATCATGTCGATAGCGCCTTTCTCAATGAGGAACTCACTGCGCTGGAAGCCAGGCGGCAGCTTTTCACGAACGGTCTGCTCGATGACGCGAGGACCGGCAAAGCCGATCAGCGCTTTTGGCTCAGCGATGTTCAGGTCGCCCAGCATCGCGAAGCTTGCAGAGACGCCACCCATGGTTGGGTCAGTCAGCACGGAGATGTACGGCAGACCGCGCTCCTGCATTTTCGCCAGCGCTGCAGAGGTTTTCGCCATCTGCATCAAGGACATCAGCGCTTCCTGCATACGTGCACCGCCAGAGGCAGAGAAGCAGATCAGCGGGCAGTTGTCTTCCAGCGCCTGCTCAACGGCACGCACAAAGCGCGCGCCCACCACGGAGCCCATAGAGCCGCCCATAAAGGAGAACTCAAACGCAGCGGCAACAACCGGCATCTCATGCAGGGTGCCTTTCATGACGATCAGCGCGTCTTTCTCGCCGGTCTCTTTCTGTGCAGAGGCCAGACGATCTTTGTATTTTTTGGAATCGCGGAACTTGAGCACATCTTTTGGCTCCAGTTCACTGCCCAGTTCTACCAGAGAACCTTCGTCCAGCAGGCTATGCAGGCGGTTGCGCGCCGACATACGCATATGGTGGTCGCACTTCGGACACACCTCAAGATTGCGCTCCAGTTCTGCACGATACAGAACCTGGCCGCAGCTATCACACTTCGTCCATACCCCTTCAGGAATGCTCGCTTTGCGCGTCGGGGTAATGTTGCTTTTAATTCGTTCAATCCAGCTCATTGATAACCTTTCTGCCTGAACCTGGTCGTATGCCAGTTTTGCTATAAGAGGCGAATAATGCCATTTTTGCCTCCAACAGACCATGAATGTTGCACATTAAAACATAACAGCCCGAAACTTTGGATAAAAAAGTGGTCGAACCGCCAGTGTGCATTTACTTCGCTTGTTTTGCCGCCGCACGTTTGTGACGAATGATTTCGATAACGCCCGGCAGAACGGAAAGCACAATAATCGTTACAATCAGTAACTTAAGGTTTTCCTGAACTACCGGCAAATCGCCAAACAGGTACCCTGCATAGGTAAACAGTAGCACCCACAGCAGCGCGCCTGCGACGTTATACATTGCAAAATGACGATAGGACATATGCCCCATTCCCGCCACAAACGGTGCAAATGTGCGCACAATAGGCACAAAACGCGCAAGGATAATGGTTTTTCCACCATGACGTTCGTAGAAGGCATGAGTCTTGTCTAAATAGCTGCGGCGGAAAATTTTCGAATCAGGATTGCTGAACAAGCGCTCACCGAACACTCTGCCAATCGTATAGTTGACTGCATCCCCGACAATCGCGGCGATCACCATCAACACCACCATCAGATGCACGTTCAAATCATTGGTGGGCAACGCCGATAACGCGCCGGCTACAAACAGCAGCGAGTCGCCAGGCAGGAACGGCGTAACGACCAGCCCGGTTTCACAGAACAGAATGAGGAACAGAATGGCGTAAACCCAGACGCCGTACTGCGCCACCAGCTCCGCCAGGTGAACATCAATATGCAGAATGAAATCAATCAGAAAACGTATTACGTCCATATTGTCTAAGCCTTAATTGCACCTTTGTTTAGTCCGCTAAAAACAGCGGGCCCATTGGCGGTTTTGGCAGGTCAAACCGATCCGGATAGTCTACCGAGACCAGATACAGTCCTTCCGCTTTCGCCGTGGCTGCCGCAAGCGTTCTGTCCTTCGCTGCCAGCAGGTCTGCAATCCAGCTCTCCGGCTGGTGTCCGGCACCCACTTCCATCAGGCTGCCTACAATATTCCGCACCATATGATGTACAAAGGCATTGGCTTTGATATCCACCACCACATACGCGCCAAAACGACTGACGTTAATGTGCATGACGTTACGCCACGGCGTGCGGGACTGACACTGCACCGCACGAAACGACGTAAAGTCATTTTCACCAATCAGACACTGCGCCGCGCGATGCATGCGTTCTGCATCGAGCGGTTCATAAAAATGCGTCACGCCCTGGCTTAACACCGCCGGGCGCAGACGCTGGTTGTAAATGACATAACGATAGCGACGCGCCGTCGCGCTGAAGCGCGCGTGAAAATCATCCGGCACAGCTTTCACCCAACGCACCGCGATGTCACCAGGCAAATTCGCATTTACACCCAGCGTCCAGGCGGCATCCTTACGCACGGCGGTGGTTTCAAAGTGAACCACCTGCCCCGTACCGTGAACACCCGCGTCCGTACGTCCCGCGCACAGGACGTTTATCGGCTCGTTTGCCACCTGTGAGAGCGCTTTCTCCAGCTTTTCCTGGACGCTGCGCACCTCATTCTGACGCTGCCAGCCATAGTATTTACTGCCGTCGTACTCAATACCGAGGGCAATTTTATGAACCGGCTTTTGTTCCACGTCTGACATCAGTACAGATACTCCTGCACCAGCTTCTCGGCGATCTTGACCGCCATCAGCGCGCCGCCGAAGCGAACGTTGTCCGCAACGGACCAGAACTGAACCTGCTCCGGCATACCGTAGTCGTTACGCACGCAGCCAACGGAGAGATGCGCGCTGCCGGTAGCGTCGCCCACCTGCGTCGGGAACTCGCTCTCTTCGGAAAGGACAATGTCTTCCCCGCGGCCAAACGCATCGCGCGCTTCTTCTGCCGCGAGCGGGCGCAGCGCTTCAAAACCGACCATCTGCGCGTGGCCGTAGAAGACCGGCGACTGCACGACGCTGGCGGAAATCATCAGCCCCTCGTCCTGCAGAATTTTGCGCGCTTCGTCGACGAGACGGCGCTCTTCGCGCACGGAACCTTCACGATCCGGCAGCAGCGGCAGCATGTTGAACGCCAGCTGGCGACCGAAGAAATCGTCTTCGTCAATCGGGATGCCGTTCAGCAGCTTCGCGCTTTGCCCTGCCAGCGCGTCGACGGCCTTTTTGCCATTTGCCGAGGCGGACAGCAGGCTGGTCACGGTGATACGCGACAGGCCGCCGTCGTCAATCAGCGGCTTAAGCGCGGTCAGCAGCTGGCTGGTCAGACTGTTCGGGACCGCGATGATATTGCGGTTACGGTAGTCAGCCAGCACAAACGGGTTGACGTCCGGGACCACCAGCGGCACGTCCGGCTCCAGGGAGAAGAGACCGCTCAGGTCGATCGCCAGACAGCCCGAATTGGTCGCATCTTCGATGTAAGACGCCGTCGCCTCAGCCCCCGCGGCAAAAAACGCCAGCTGCGCCTGAGTCCAGTCAAACTCTGCCGCGTCCTGAACCATGACGGATTTACCGCCAAAACGCAGATGCTCGCCCGCGCTGTCGGTGCGCGCCAGAGCATAAATTTCTCCCACCGGGAACTGACGCTCAGCAAGGGTTTCGAGCAGGGCTTCACCCACGGCACCCGTGGCACCTAAAATGGCAATGTTCCAGCCTTCAGACATGGTGGTTTACTCCAGAAATAAAAAAGCGTCCCTGTCGGCGTATCCGACAGGGAGCATTAAGAAGACATTAATGCGCCGGGTGATGAACGGCGTTAAAACCCAGTTTCTTGAGCAGCGCCGCAGCCGTTGCGTCGTCGCACATCACATACAAGGAAGACCACTCGCGGCGCTCAACGTAGTTCTTGCGCAGCTTGTCAAATTCACCCGGGATCCCCGCCACCTTACGCAGCAGCGCGTCATCGCGGCGCACATCATACACTAAATGCACCAGCCTTTTCAGCGTTGCCTGATCGAGGGGACCGTGCAGCGTAATGCGGCCAAATTCAGGCGCGGGGAGTAAGGTATCCAGCGCTACCTGCTGCGGATGACCAATAAAGGCGCTATAGGCTTCAAACACCTGCGTCGTGCCGCGCGCTTTGCCTTCAAGCGTATATCCCGCGATATGCGCAGTGGCTACGTCAACCTTATTCAGCAGTTCAACGTTGAGATCCGGCTCCGGCTCCCAGACGTCCAGCACCACGCTGAGGTCTTGCCCTTCATCCAGACATTTCAGCAGCGCGGCATTATCCACCACTGGGCCACGGCAGGCATTTATCAGAATTGTGCCAGCCTTCAGGCGACGAATCAGCGCCTCATCAGCCAGGTGCAGGGACTTATACGGCCCCTCTTTAAACAGCGGCGTGTGGAACGTCAGCACATCGCACTGCTCTACCAGCTCATCCAGCGCGCGGAAATCCTCGTCGTCGCCGTTGTCTTTACGCGGCGGATCGCACAGCAGCGTGCGGATCCCTAACGCTTCAAGGCGCTTTTGCAGGCGCCCGCCGACGTTACCCACGCCGACAATCCCCACGGTGCGGTCTTTCAACGCAAAACCGTCGCGCTCGGCGAGCATCAGCAGTGAGGAGAAAACGTATTCCACGACGGCAATGGCGTTACAGCCCGGCGCGGCGGAAAAACCAATTCCCGCCTGCTTCAACCATCGATCGTCCACATGATCGGTCCCTGCCGTTGCGGTTCCGACAAACTTGATCGCTTTACCGGCAAGCAACGCCTCATTTACTTTGGTCACCGAGCGCACCATCAGCGCGTCTGCGTCATCCAGTTCGTTGACCGGGATTGGGCGACCGGGGACAGCCTTAACGTCGCCGAGGCGGCTAAACAGCTCGCGGGCGTAAGGCATATTTTCATCAACGAGGATTTTCACGTCTGAGTACCTGTTTGAGAGGAAGAAAACCTGCCAAGTGTGCCATAATCTGGCCGCCAGGCATATACGTATACCTGGTTTACGCTGAGTTTTGACTTTAAGGATTTTTGACGATGCAGCCCATTTCAGGTACGCCGCCACGCCCTCCGGGTGAAGGCCCTGTCACGCCAAACGTTGCCGGTGAACAGCCGCTATCCACGCAACAGCGCACCGTGCTGGAGCGACTGATCACGCGCCTGATTGCGCTGACTTCACAACAAAATGCGGAAGTCTGGGCCGGGGTAAAGCATGACTTAGGCGTGAGGAACGACGCACCGCTGCAGTCGCGTCATTTCCCTGCCGCTGAGCAAAATCTCAACCAGCGTATTACGACTGCGCAGCAAAACCACACCACGCGTCAGATTGTCACACAGCTGACCGAACTGCTGGGCCAGGGAAATAATCGTCAGGCTGTCAGTGACTTTATCCGTCAGCAGTATGGCCAGACCGCCCTGAGCCAGCTTACGCCAGACCAGCTTAAAACCGTGCTGACGTTGTTGCAGAACAATCAGTTGTCTATTCCGCAGCCTCAGGTGCGCCCGTCAACCGAGCGCCCGCTGCAGCCTGCCGAGCACAATACGCTGAACCAGATGGTAACCAAACTGGCTGCCGCTACCGGCGAGTCGACGAAGCTTATCTGGCAATCCATGCTTGAACTGTCCGGCGTGAAGGCGGGTGAGCTGATACCGGCCAGGCAGTTTACCCATCTGGTGACCTGGCTTCAGGCGCGCCAGACGCTCAGCACCCAGAGTGCCCCTACCCTGCATACCGTTCAGGCGGCGCTTAAACAGCCGCTGGAGCCGCACGAGTTCGAGGTGATTCGGGATTACGCCCAGCAGAACTGGCAGGCCACGCCGCAAACGGTGCTGACCACCGCGCAGGTGCAGGATCTGCTCAATCAAATCTTCGTTCGCCGCGCAGAGCGGGAAGGCGGCGTGCCGGAGGTAAGAAACGTTCAGCCGATCTACAGCCCGCTGTTTGCCCCCGTTGTGGAGACGTTCAGAACGCTCTCTGCCCGTCCGGGATTAATGTTTATTGCGTTATTGATTGCGCTGGCGATTTTCTGGCTGGTTGCCTGAGGATTTGCCCGGTGGCGCTACGCTTACCGGGCCTACAACGGCTCGAACCGTAGGCCGGGTAAGGCGCAGCCGCCACCCGGCGACAACAGTTAATTTCTGCGAAACGCCATCAGCGTCACCACGATCCCCACCACCGCAGAAACCGCGCCGGCCAGGAAGACGGACGGGTAGCCAAACGAGGTGGCTAACAGCCCGGCCAGCGGCCCGGTTACCCCGTATGAGATATCCTGAAACGCCGCGTAGCCGCCCAGCGCCGTACCGCGTACCTGCGGCGCCACGCGCTTCACCACCTCAACGCCCAGCGCCGGGAAGATCAGCGAACAGCCGCAGCCGGTGAGCGCGGCACCAAGCAGCGCAACGGAGGCGACCGGCGCCTGCCAGAGCAGCACCAGCCCAATGGTTTCAATCACCAGCGACGCCACCGCCACCTTAACTCCGCCAAAGCGATCCGGCATCCAGCCGAACAGGACGCGCATCAGGACAAACGCGCCGCCAAAGGCAGTCAGCGTAAAGCCCGCCATTGCCCAGCCGCGGCTCATGAAATAGAGGGAAACGAAGGTACCAATCACCGCGAAGCCTACTCCCTGAAGCGCCAGCCCGAGCCCTGGCTGCCAGATTTGCCCCACCACACTCCACAGCGAAGGACGTTCGCCTTTATGGGCGGGCACCTTGCGTACCGAACCGTTAAAAACCCACGCCAGCAGCGGTAATACCATGGTGGTTGCTGCCAGTACCGCAAAACCAAACTGGCTGTGGATCAGCAAACCCAGCGGCGCGCCTGCAGCCAGTGCGCCATAAATCGCCATCCCGTTCCAGGACATCACTTTGCCGGAGCGCGCAGGCCCCACCAGCCCCATGCCCCAGGTCAGTGTGCCGGTCAGCAGTTGGCTTTCACCGAAGCCAAGGATTAAGCGCCCCGCCACCAGCAGCGCAAATTTATACGCGGCATCGACCGACAGGAGAGCGGCCAGCAGCCACGCGCCGCCCGCCAGCCCGCAAGCGAACATCCCCTGCAACGCCGAGCGTTTTGCACCGTGCTGATCGGCCAGCCGTCCTGCGTAGCCGCGGGTTAATACCGTGGCTAAAAACTGAATGCCCACGGCAATGCCGACCATGGTGTTGCCATAGCCGAGTTCCTGATGAACGAACAGCGGGATCACCGGCAGCGGCAGGCCAACGGTCATATAGGTCAGAAATACCGCAAAGGCGATACGGAAAAGAGAAAGGTTCCCGGAAGGAGTGCCCTTCTCGGGGGTAACAGCCTTCATGCATAACTCCGTGTTCAGGCATAAAAAAAGGAGCCTTCCGGCTCCCTTCTATTATACATTCAAACGCTTATGCTTTCAGCTTGCGCATAACCAGCGTGGCGTTGGTGCCGCCGAAACCGAAGCTGTTGGACATGACGGTGGTCAGCGTCGCTTCCGTTGGTTTGGTCACGATGTTCAGGCCAGCCGCCTGCTCGTCCATCTCTTCGATGTTGATGCTTGGAGCGATAAAGCCGTTTTCCAGCATCAGCAGAGAGTAGATCGCTTCCTGCACGCCTGCCGCACCCAGAGAGTGACCGGTCATAGCTTTGGTTGCAGAGATAGCCGGGCTGTTGTCGCCGAACACTTCACGGATTGCGCCCAGCTCTTTCACGTCGCCTACCGGAGTAGAGGTACCGTGGGAGTTCAGGTAGTCGATTGGGGTATCAACGCCGTGCATCGCCATCTTCATGCAGCGCACCGCGCCTTCGCCGGATGGCGCAACCATGTCGGCGCCGTCAGACGTTGCACCGTAGCCCACGATTTCAGCGTAGATGTGCGCGCCGCGCGCCAGGGCATGCTCCAGCTCTTCAACCACAACCATACCGCCGCCGCCCGCGATGACGAAACCGTCACGGTGCGCGTCATAGGTACGGGAGGCTTTGTCTGGGGTTTCATTGTACTTGGTGGACAGTGCGCCCATCGCGTCGAACTCACAGGCCATTTCCCAGCCCAGCTCTTCGCCGCCGCCGGCAAATACAATGTCCTGTTTACCCAGTTGGATCTGCTCAACAGCATTACCGATACAGTGCGCGGAAGTCGCACACGCGGAACTGATGGAGTAGTTCACACCGTGGATTTTGAACGGGGTCGCCAGGCACGCGGAAACCGCAGAACCCATGGCTTTAGTCACCACATACGGACCTACCGCTTTCAGACCACGCGGGCTGCGCATAGCATCAGCACCGAATACCTGCGCTTTTGATGAGCCGCCGGAACCAGCAATCAGGCCCACGCGCGGGTTGTTCTGATAAACCTCTTCACTCAGGCCAGAATCTTTGATCGCTTCCTGCATGGAGAGATAAGCATAAATAGAGGCATCGTTCATGAAACGAACCACTTTACGGTCAATCAAACCGGTGGTGTCCAGTTTGACGTTACCCCATACGTGGCTACGCATACCTGAATCTTTAAACTCTTCAGAGAAAGTGATCCCGGAGCGTCCTTCACGCAGAGATGCCAGGACTTCCTGCTGGTTATTACCGATGCTGGAAACAATGCCCAGGCCAGTAATCACTGCACGTTTCATTCAATACCTCTGTAAGTCGCACTATAAAAAGTTTCGAGTCGCACAATAGCGTACACTTGTACGCCGAACAAGTCCGATCAGACATTTTCTGCGGAAATTTGCACCGATGGACTCACATCGTTAAGATCGTGCCACTGCCTGTCAGACGAGTAACTTACGTGAAACAAAACGCTATACAACCCGCCAACCTCGAATTTAACGCTGAGGGTACACCTGTTTCCCGAGATTTTGATGACGTCTATTTTTCTAATGATAACGGACTCGAAGAAACGCGCTATGTTTTCCTCGACGGAAACCAGCTCAGCACCCGCTTCCCGGTGCACCCGCGGAGCCTGTTTGTGGTCGCGGAAAGCGGATTCGGCACCGGGCTGAATTTTTTAACCCTCTGGCAGGCGTTTGACCAGTTTCACGCTGCACACCCTGAGGCTACGCTACAAAGATTACATTTCGTCAGTTTTGAAAAATTCCCGCTCACTTTGCATGATTTGCAGCTCGCACATCAGCACTGGCCGGAGCTGGCAACCTGGGCAGAACAGCTTCAGGCGCAATGGCCACCGGCCGTGGGTGGGTGCCATCGTCTGATTCTGGACGGTGGACGCGTAACCCTGGATTTATGGCTGGGCGACATTAACGAGCTTACCGATAAGCTCGACGATTCGATGAATCAGAAAGTGGACGCCTGGTTCCTGGACGGTTTTGCCCCTGCCAAAAACCCGGACATGTGGAGCCAGCATCTGTTTACCGCGATGGCGCGTCTGGCCCGCCCGGGCGCTACGCTCGCCACCTTTACCTCGGCAGGTTTTGTCCGCCGCGGATTGCAGGAGGCGGGCTTTACCATGCGTAAAACCAAGGGGTTTGGCCGCAAGCGCGACATGCTGGTCGGTACGATGGAACAGACGTTGAATGTTCCCGCTCAGGCACCCTGGTTTTCCCGTCCCGCCAGCGCATCACGCGAGGCGGCGATAGTCGGCGGGGGGATCGCCAGCGCCCTGCTGTCCCTCGCACTTCTCCACCGTGGCTGGCAGGTCACGCTCTATTGCGCCGATGCAGCACCGGCAACGGGTGCTTCAGGCAACCGTCAGGGCGCGCTTTATCCTCTGCTGAGCGCGCACGACCCGGCGCTGTTCCAGTTTTTCCCGGCGGCGTTTACGTTTGCTCGTCGCCTGTACGATCTTCTGCCTGTTGATTTTGACCACGACTGGTGCGGCGTAACGCAGCTCGGCTGGGATGAGAAGAGCCAGCAAAAAATCGCGCAAATGCTGTCGCTGGGCCTGCCGGAGGCGATCGCCCGCGCGGTCACTGCGCAGCAGGTTGCTGAAACTGCGGGCGTCGACGCGGGCTGCGGCGGAATACAGTATCCGCTCGGCGGCTGGCTGTGCCCGGCTGAACTGACCGCGGCGGTCATAGCCCTGGCCCAGTCACGCGGGTTGACGGTGCACTATGCCCACAAGGTTGAATCACTTAGCCGGACAGAACGCTGGAATCTGCGTTTTGCTGATGGCAAAGCGGCGCAGCACGCCAGCGTTGTGCTGGCAAACGGACATAACATCAGCCAGTTTATCCAGACAGAAACATTGCCGGTTTATCAGGTCGGCGGCCAGGTAAGCCATATCCCAACCGCGCCCGAACTGAGCAAGTTGCGCCAGGTGCTGTGCTATGACGGCTATCTGACGCCGCAAAATCCCTCTAACGGCCATCACTGCATCGGGGCGAGCTATCATCGAGGCGAAACGGAGATGCGCTACAGCGACGCGGACCAGCAGCAGAACCGCCAGCGTCTGATTGACTGTTTCCCGAACGCGGCGTGGGCGAAAGAGGTGGACGTCAGTGAGGGTGAAGCGCGCTGCGGCGTGCGCTGCGCCACGCGTGACCACCTGCCGATGGCAGGGAGCGTGCCGGACTATGAGGCAACGCTTGCGGCCTATCAGGATCTGGCTGAAAACCGGGATTCGGCGGTAAGCGCGCCGGTTTATCCGGAGCTGTTTATGCTCGGCGGACTGGGATCGAGGGGATTGTGCTCTGCGCCGCTGCTGGCAGAAGTGTTAGCCGCGCAGATGAGCGATGAGCCGGTTCCGCTGGACAGAATCACGCTTGCGGGACTCAACCCAAATCGACTGTGGGTACGGAAACTGCTGAAGGGGAAGAAGGTTAAGTAGGGTGCGGTCGAATCCCCTCACCCTGACCCTCTCCCCAAGGGGAGAGGGAAGAGCAGGCGGCGGCTTAGCGTTTAGCCTGCTGGAACAAATTGTCCCACATGCCCAGCACCAGAGACTGGTCGCGCGGAGAGAGCTCCCCGGCGAGAATGGCTTTTTCCAGGCTGCGAGTGACTTCAGCGTGAACGGCGTCGGCAGAGTGATCGTCACCCGCTTCCAGCTCAGCTACCGCCAGCGTCAGGTGACCACGCAGATAACCGCTGGCGAACAGCTCATCGTCACTGGCGTGTTCCACCATGTCATCAATTAACGCCAGAATGCGTGATTCAAATTCTGCGATCATCTTCTTTCCTCTGTTAAAGATCTTCCGGCCAAGGGAAGCATTCCGCCGTGATAACCGGCGTGTGGTAATAATTCTGTAAGGCCTCGATCAGGCGTGCCGGACGCTCCGGGATGCCTTTCTCAAGATACTCCATCACCTGCGCGTGAACGCGGCGCTGGAAGACGATACGGTCTGGCTCGAAGTCGCCTTCAAGATTGTCACAGCTCACGTTGAACGGGAAGCCTGCCGCCACGCAGAACAGCCATTCCAGCGCCTGCGGCTTCACTTCCACGTCTTCAAACTGACCCTGTGTCGCAGCATCGCGCCCGTCCGGGCAGTACCAGTAACCGAAGTCCACCAGCTCGCGACGCGCTTTCCCCGCGATGCACCAGTGCGAAATCTCGTGCAAGCCGCTGGCGTAAAAGCCGTGGGCAAAGACGATGCGGTTATACGGAACCTCTGCATCAGCAGGAAGATAGATCGGTTCGTCGTCGCCTTTAATCAGACGGGTATTAAAATCATCAGCAAAACAGCCGTTAAAGATCTCAATCAGCTGTTCGTATTTATGCGTACTGTTCATTAGTGCATCCCCAACCAGGTGAGGATCTCCTGTCCATGGCTGTCATAAAGAAGTTTGGCGCTCATCACTGCCGAAACGATAACAATCATCGGGCGGATCAGCTTTTGCCCTTTGCTTAATACCAGGCGCGAGCCCGCGCGCGCGCCCAAAAACTGCCCTGCCATCATCACAAAGCCGGTTGCCCAGATAACCTTGCCGCCGATGATAAACAGCAGCAGACCGCCGACGTTTGAGGTCGCGTTAAGCACCTTGGCGTGAGCGGTAGATTTGGCGAGGTTAAACCCGGCCAGCGTCACGAAAGCCAGCGCGTAAAATGAACCGGCACCCGGGCCAAAGAAACCGTCGTAAAAACCGACGCAGCCACCGGCAATCAGCGCAAACGGCAGGCCGTGCAGACGACGCTGCCTGTCTTCTTCACCGAGCTTCGGCATCAGTAAGAAATACAGGCCAATGCAGATAACCAGAACCGGCAGGATCTGGCGCAAAATATCGGACTGCACGTGCTGCACCAGCAGCGCGCCCGACGTGGAGCCGATAAAGGTCATCAGGATATTGAGCTTCTGATCGGCCAGGCTCACCACCTTACGGCGGATAAAATAGAGCGACGCGGAGAGCGAGCCGCCGCAGGCCTGAAGCTTGTTGGTGGCAAGCGCCTGTGCCGGGCTCATGCCTGCCGCCAGCAGCGCGGGCACGGTTAACAGCCCGCCGCCGCCCGCGAGCGCATCGATAAAACCGGCCAGCATGGCCACGAAGAACAGCACCACCAGCAGCAGCGGTGACACCATAAACAGATCGACGAAATTATCCATTAAAGTACATGCTCATCCAGTAGCGCCTGGCAGGAAGGCGGCAACGGAGGCGGTGTCTTCTTCTCAGGCTTAGAGGTTCCAGGTTTTGGTGGCTCAAACCAGCTTTGCAGTTCCGCACCACAGCCATCGCCTGGCGGAGGTAAGGGCTGATCTTCACATTCCAGGCTGTTCGCCGGGCAGCGCAGACGAACGTGCATATGCGCACGATGCTGGAACCACGGGCGCACTTTGCGCAGCCAGTCGCGGTCGGTTCCGGCATCCAGACAGAGCTGCTGCTTGATGGCAGGGTTGACGAAAATCCGCGTAACGTCGTTATCTTCTGCCGCCAGCTTGATCATGCTGGAAATCTCCGGTGACCATCGGGAAGCAACAACCCGTTTGCCGTCGCCCGACACTAAATCCAGCGCCTGCGGTTTCAGCAGTTGCGCAGACGTCCAGCGCGTTTTCGGCAGCTGCAGGAAGATATCGACATCCAGGCCGGTCTGGTGGCTGGCGTGTCCACCGTTAAAACGGCCCCCGGCAGGCATCCCCATGTCGCCAATCAGCATCGTGCCCAACCCCAGGTTATGCACCTGGTTCCCCAGTCGCTGAATGAACAGCACCAGGTCAGGGTGGCCGAAGTAACGACGCTGATCGGTACGCATCACCTGATACGTATCCGATTGCAGCGGCAGCTCCTGCGCGCCCACGATACAGCCGTTAGAGAAGGCGCCGATGGACTGCGCGCTTCCCGCCACCGGATGGGTGATTTTTTGCCACGGCGTGGCGGCCAGACTGGCTCCACTGGCGAGCAGCGCCAGCAGAGCAATTGCGGTTTTTTTCATGTTTACCAGCGTGGAATGGTGGTCGTCACGTCCGCATTTTGCGCGCGCTGGCGCAGGAAGTGATCCATCAGCACGATCGCCAGCATCGCTTCCGCGATCGGCACCGCGCGGATCCCCACGCACGGATCGTGACGTCCTTTGGTGATCATCTCAACTTCTTCGCCTGAGCGGTTAATCGTGTGGCCCGGCACGGTGATGCTGGAGGTCGGCTTCAGCGCGATGTTGGCAATAATCTGCTGCCCGCTGCTGATCCCGCCGAGAATGCCGCCCGCATGGTTGCTCTGGAAGCCCGCCTTCGTGATTTCGTCGCGGTTCTGGCTGCCGCGAAGCGCCACCACGTCGAAGCCGTCGCCAATCTCAACGCCCTTCACCGCGTTGATGCTCATCAGCGCGTGGGCGATGTCAGCGTCGAGACGGTCAAATACCGGCTCGCCCCAGCCCGCCGGAACGCCGTCAGCCACCACGGTGACTTTCGCACCGATGGAGTCGCCCTCTTTTTTAAGGCCGCGCATCAGTTCGTCCAGCGCTTCAAGCTTGTCTGCATCGGCGCAGAAGAACGGATTCTGCTCGACCTGATCCCAGTCTTTGATCGCCAGTGGAATGTCGCCCATCTGGGTCAGACAGCCGCGGATAACGATGCCAAATTTCTGCTGCAGGTATTTCTTGGCAATCGCCCCTGCCGCCACGCGCATCGCGGTTTCACGCGCGGAAGAACGCCCGCCACCGCGATAGTCGCGGAAGCCGTACTTTTGTTCGTAGGTGTAGTCGGCATGGCCCGGACGGAAGACGTCTTTGATCGCGCCGTAGTCCTGAGAACGCTGATCGGTGTTTTCAATCAGCAGACCGATGCTGGTCCCGGTGGTGCGGCCTTCAAAGACGCCAGAGAGAATTTTGACCTGGTCCGGCTCGCGACGCTGCGTGGTGTAGCGAGAGGTACCCGGACGACGGCGGTCAAGGTCGTGCTGTAAATCGGCTTCGGTCAGTTCGATGCCTGGCGGTACGCCATCAACGATACAGCCCAGCGCCAGCCCGTGCGACTCGCCAAAGGTGGTCACGCGGAATAACTGTCCAATACTGTTTCCTGCCATCACGGCTCCGATGTTGTTGTTTGTGTTTGAGCGTTGTGAAACGGGCCGAAGCCCGCGGGATTAATCTTTATAAATGCTGAAGTGTTCGCGCGCGTCGAGCAGCTGCGCTTTGGTCAGCATAAAGACGCCGTCACCGCCGTTGTCGAACTCAAGCCAGGTGAACGGCACATCCGGGTACTGCTCTATCAGATGTACCATGCTGTTGCCCACTTCACAAATCAGAACGCCGTCATCGGTCAGATAATCCGGCGCGCAGGCCAGAATGCGGCGGGTCAGCTTCAGGCCGTCAGAGCCTGACGCCAGACCCAGCTCCGGCTCGTGACGATATTCGTTCGGCAGATCGGACATGTCTTCCGCATCGACGTACGGCGGGTTAGTGACGATCAGATCGTACTGCAGGGTCGGCAGGTCGCGGAACAGGTCAGAGCGAATTGGCGTGACGTGATGGATCAGGCCGTGCTCTTCAATGTTGTGTTCGGTCACGGCCAGCGCGTCGGTGGAGATATCGACGGCGTCCACTTCGGCTTCCGGGAAGGCGTAGGCGCAGGCAATCGCGATACAGCCGCTGCCGGTGCACATATCGAGAATGTGCTGAGGCTGATGGCCGATCAGGCCGTCAAAGTGGTTGTTGATCAGCTCACCAATCGGCGAACGCGGTACCAGCACGCGTTCATCGACGTAAAACTCGTGGCCGCAGAACCAGGCTTTGTTGGTCAGGTAGGCGACCGGAATGCGCTCGTTTACGCGGCGGATCACGCGCTCAACGATGCGGTGTTTTTCGCTGGAGGTCAGGCGCGCGGTGCGCATGTCTTCCGGAATGTCCAGCGGCAGGTAAAGAGACGGCAGCACCAGCTGAACGGCCTCGTCCCACGGGTTGTCGGTACCGTGACCGTACCAGATATTGGCGGCGCTGAAGCGGCTAACCGACCAGCGCAACATGTCCTGTATGGTATGCAGCTCGTTTACTGCTTCATCGACAAATATTTTATCCACTCTTTCCTCCAGGGCATGCTCGCATAATTTTCGGCGGCTAGTTTGCCATGAAGACGGCGATAAATCAGCAATGACGCGTACCGCTTGAGGTTAAAAAATGCGTTTAGTCGGGTACACTATCGGAAATACGAGATGAGAATGACGAATGAAAAAGAAAACATCGCTCAGCGAGGAGGATCAGGCTCTCTTCCGCCAGCTGATGACCGGGACGCGTAAAATCGCGCAGGACACGATTGTCCACCGCCCGCAGCGTAAAAAAATCAGCGAAGTACCGGTCAAACGGCTGCTGCAGGAGCAGGCGGATAACAGCCACTATTTTTCAGATGAATTTCAGCCGCTGCTCAATACGCAAGGGGCTGTGAAGTACGTGCGCGAAGACGTCAGCCATTTTGAGCTGAAAAAGTTACGCCGGGGAGATTATTCGCCGGAGCTGTTTCTCGATCTGCACGGTTTAACGCAGATGCAGGCGAAACAGGAGTTGGGCGCGTTGATTGCCGCCTGTCGCCGCGAACACGTTTTTTGCGCTTGCGTGATGCACGGCCACGGTAAACATATTCTGAAGCAACAGACGCCGCTGTGGCTGGCTCAGCACCCACACGTGATGGCGTTTCATCAGGCACCGAAAGAGTACGGCGGAGATGCCGCATTGCTGGTCTTGATTGAAGTTGAGGAGTGGCAGCCGCCAGAGTTACCCTGACAGAAGGGCGGGAAACACGTAGTACCCCGCCCTGTCACACGTCACGTCAGATCGCTTTTGCCATCTTCAGGTTGCACGGACTCATTTGCCAGTTGAAGACCCCTTTGCCGGTTTCGTCGAGGGTAACGTTGGCAATGGCGGAAGTGGTGAACATTGGCGGCGTTTCGCCCGGGCACAGCTCAGATACCAGATAGCCGACCAGCGGCAGGTGGGAAATGACCAGTGCGGAAGCGACACCTTCGTTGCACAGCGCCTGAAGATAAGCGCTGACAAGGCCGACATCACCGCATGGCGTCAGTTCGGGTAAAACATCCACACTGGATGGCAGGTTCATACACTCCCCCACCACGTCCAGCGTCTGTTCTGCCCGCAGGAACGGACTCACCAGAACGCGTTCAATGTCCACTTTTTGACCTTTAAGCCATGTAGCCATCTGACGGGATTCGTCGCAGCCACAGACGGTTAAAGGACGTACTGAGTCACTGGCGGCATCGAGTGCCGCGTCGCCGTGACGCATGATAAAAACTTGCATATTGCACCGCTTTTGTTAACCAGAATCACCGGCGTTAACTACCCGCGATTAATGCTCTGAGGTAGAAAACCCGATGGCCGGGCATTGTGCCTGATCCATTCGGTGAATGAAACGCTGTTTTTTACCTCAATGGCGTAAGTATAGTCAATCTCTGTTTACAAAATCGCCAGAACAGGTTCGTTCACCTCAGGATTTACCCTTCTTTGACTTCAGTTTACGAAATCAGTTTCCCTTGCAGGCCAGAATGTCTGGCCGCGCTCCGCCATCTGCAATAATTCGTCACACGGTGTAAACCGCGGACCGTATTGCGAGGCCAGACGTTGCAGAATGGCAACCACTTCACCCGCGCCGAGAGTATCCATGTAGCGGAACGGACCGCCAAGGAACGGCGGGAAACCAATACCAAATACCGCGCCGATGTCGCCATCGCGCGCGCTCTTGACCACCTGTTCACCAAAGCAGCGCGCCGCTTCATTGAGCATCATCATGACGCAACGTTCAGCGCACTGAACGGCAGACAGTTTTCCCTGACCGGTGACCGAAATAAGCCCATAAACCGAAGGGTCGACCTGTTTCTTGCTTTTACGCCCTTTCGCGCCGTAAAGATAGAAACCGCGTTCATTTTTTCTGCCTTTGCGATCGTCCTTCAAAATTGCAGAAACAATGTTTGCAGGCGGGGTAAAACGATCGCCGTATGCGGCTTCCAGCACAGGTATAATTTTAGTGCCGGTGTCTATTCCCACCTCATCCAAAAGTTGGATTGGGCCAACGGGGAAACCAAACTTTACCAGCGCCTCGTCGACGTGCTCGATTTTCTCCCCTTCCGTCAGCAGCCGCATCGCTTCGTTAATATACGGTGCCAGAATACGGTTGACGTAGAAGCCGGCCTTGTCCGCGACCACAATCGGGGTTTTGCCCTGCTTTTTCGCCAGCTTCACCACGGTGGCGATGGTTCGCGGGCTGGTCGTGGCGTGCGGGATCACCTCCACCAGAGGCATTTTTTCTACAGGACTGAAAAAGTGCAGCCCAATCACCTGCTCCGGCCGAGCAGCTTTCGCCGCGATATCGCCAATCGGTAAAGACGAGGTGTTTGAGGCGAAAATGGTGTGCGGCGCGCAGTGTTGCTCAACGTCAGCCACCATCTGCTGCTTAAGCGCCAGGTCTTCAAATACGGCTTCAATTACCAGGTCCCGGTGCGCAAAACCGCTGTAATCAGTCGTGCCGGAGATCGTCGCCAGGGTTTTATCACGCTCGCTTGCCTTGATATGGCGGCGTTTGACCTTCTGATCAAGGTTCTGCCAGCTGTACTGCAGCGCATGGTTGATGCCCTTCGCATTGATGTCTTTGATGCGCACGGGCAATTTGCCTTTGCTGGCGGTAACAAACGCGATGCCGCCGCCCATCAGCCCACCGCCCAGCACGCCAATAGCACGCAGTGGAGCAGGCTCTGCCTCGCTGCCGGGATCTTTTTTCACCTCGGTACTGGCGAAGAAGATGCTGCGCAATGCCTGTGACTGTGGCGTCATCGCCAGCTCGCCAAAGGCTTTGGCTTCAGCGGCATAGCCGCTGCTGCTTCCCTGCGACAGCCCGGTTTCGATCACTTCCAGGATCCGCTTTGCCGCCGGATAGTTGCCTTTGGTTTTTTGTTCAGTCTTTTTGCCCACCATGTTGAACAGGAGCGCACGCCCCAGTGGCCCTGCCAGCACGCGCTCGCGTACGGAGAGAGGACGCTTTGCCTGCCGCCCTTTCAGCGCAAGCTCAACGGCGGCCTCCAGTAAAATGGAGTGCGGCACCACGTCATCGACCAGACCGGATTTCAGCGCCTGACGCGCGCGCAGCTGCTTGCCGGTTAAAATCATCTCCAGGGCGGTGCTGACCCCCACCAGGCGAGGCAAACGCTGCGTGCCGCCGGAGCCCGGTAAGAGGCCTAACTGCACTTCTGGCAACCCTAAAACAGTTTTCGGATCGTCAGTGCAAATGCGGCTGTGGCAGGCTAATGCCAGCTCCAGCCCACCGCCCAGACAGGCACCGTGGATCGCGGCAATAACCGGGATCGGCAGCGCGTGGATCTCGGCCATCACCTGCTGGCCCTGACGCGCCAGGTCTTCTGCTTCCTGGGCGCTTTTCGCTCGGGCGATCATGTTGATATCGGCGCCGGCAATAAAGTTATCCGGCTTGGCAGAGATAAAGACCAGGCCACGGACGGCTTTGTTGTCGCGGATCTGCTTTAACATCCCGCGCACCTGAACACCAAATTCGGCCTTCAGGGTATTCATCTTTTCATCAGGCACATCAATAGTGATAACAGCCACGTTATCGAAGCGAACCGTCAGGTTAAATGCAGATGTCATATCCATTATTCAGCCTCCAGAACCATTGCTGCGCCAAGTCCGCCCGCCGCGCAGGCGGTAACGAGGCCAAACCCGCCGCCGCGGCGTCGTAGCTCGTGTAATGTTTGGGTGATCATACGTGCGCCCGTGGCTGCGAACGGATGGCCGTAGGCAATCGAGCCCCCCAATACGTTGAATTTGCTCTGATCCACTTCGCCAGTGGCATGGGCGCGGCCCAGCACGTCGCGCGCGAAACGCTCGCTTGCCAGCAGCTGGACGTTTGCCAGAGTTTGCGCGGCAAAGGCTTCGTGCATATCAATCAGGGTTAAATCTCCCAGCGTCAGCCCCGCGCGATCCAGCGCCAGCGGCGTGGACCAGGCCGGACCCAGCAGCATGTCCTGCCAGACATCAATGGCGGTGAAGGCATAGCTGCGCAAATAGCCCAGGGGGGTAATGCCAAGCTCCTTCGCGCGGGATTCCGTCATCAGGATAACGGCGGCAGCCCCATCGGTGAGCGGCGTACTGTTGGCCGCCGTCACGGTGCCGTGCTTGCGGTCAAACGCCGGGCGCAGTTTGGCGTAATCCGCCAGCGTCGAGGTGCCGCGAATATTGTTATCTTCCGCGAGCGGTTCACGGTAGGGCGGAATATAGGCGGTCATCACCTCATCGGTGAGCTTGCCTTCCGACCAGGCTTTCGCTGCCAGCTGATGCGAGCGATGGGCCAGAGCATCCTGCTGCTCGCGGGTGATACCGTAGGTTTTGGCCATCTGCTCGGCAGTATCGCCCATTCGCAGGCCTGTGGAGTACTCTGCTACGGCAGGTGGCACGGGCATAAGGTCGCGCAGGCGTAAACGCGAGAAGAGTTTGAGCTTCGCACCGGTGGTACGGGCTTTATTGGCATCCACCAGAATGCGGGCCAGTTTTTTACTGACGCCAATCGGCAGTACGGAGGAAGAATCGGCGCCACCTGCGATCCCGGCGCGAATAGTGCCCGCCATCAGGCTTTCCGCCACGTTTGCTACCGCCTGGAAGCTGGTCGCGCACGCGCGGCTGACGCTGTAGGCGTCGGTGTGAACGTTCATGCCGGTACCGAGAACAATTTCCCGCGCAATGTTGGGGGCTTCAGGCATCTGTACGACCTGGCCGAAGACCAGCTGTTCGATGACCTCAGGCGGGATTTCGCTGCGAGCCAGCATCTCCCCCACTACCATTTTCCCCAGATCGACAGCAGGAATACCGTGAAACGCCGTCGCCTGACGCGCAAACGGCGTACGCAGTCCGCTGACAATGGCAATGCGGTCACCCTGTCGGGTGATTAGCGGTAATGCCTGACTCATAACCTTCCCCTGTGAAAAATTTTACATGAATATAAAGTGGTCTGACCTGATAACAGTCTTAACCATTTTTTTACATTCAGCCAATCAGGGAAGCATAAAAATGCGAGCTAAAACACAGAGAAGAAAAAGAAAATGCCCCAGGGAAAAAGCAAAACGGTAACCCACAGGTTACCGTTTTTAGTGTTTGCTCCCTCTCCCGTGGGAGAGGGCACCAGATCGCAGGAATTAACGCAGGCCTAACTGGAAAATCAGCGTTTCAGCTTCGCAGGCAAACACAAAGTCGATATCCAGCTTCACGCCGCCTTCCACTTCAGTGAAGGTAGATTTGATTTCACACGGATCGGACTCCACATCACGCGCGCGCTTGCTTAGCGCGGCCAGCGTTTCTTCGGCTTCGGCGCGGTTGGTGAACACACGGCTGTAAGACGCGGTGCAATCGGAGTTGTCCATGATGGTGCCAACATCCATACAGCAGCAAACCGGGGTTTCATCAGCACTGCATTTACTCATAGCTCAATTTCCTCTGTATTCGCGCAGCGCGCGAGATAAACACGATGCTGATATTTTACGCCCCAGCGCTGGCTCTCTCCAGCCGTTAATGGCGCAAAATCGGATAAGTGACCGATATCACACTAAAAAATGATCTAAAACAAAAACCACCCTTTTGGGTGAGCCGCGATGGTCACAATTTTGCCAACCAGATCTCGTTTCAAGAAACATGTTTGAAAATATTAATAAACAAACTTGCAACATTCCGGCTGGTCGGACCTATACTCTGGCCACTGGTCTGATTTGTCTGTCATACCTCAGACCCTACACTTCGCGCTCCTGTTACGGTATGTAACAATTATTGAATAAAAATAACTCAATGAGGTTATGGTCATGAGCCAGAAAACCCTGTTCAACAAGACTGCGCTGGCAGTCGCAGTGGCAATCGTCTCTACTTCCGCCTGGTCAGCGGGCTTTCAGCTAAACGAATTTTCTTCCTCTGGCCTTGGCCGTGCGTATTCAGGGGAAGGTGCAATCGCTGATGATGCTGGTAACGCAAGCCGTAACCCTGCATTAATCATGATGTTCGATCGCCCGACCTTCTCTGCTGGTGCGGTGTATATCGATCCTGATGTCAACATTTCCGGCACGTCACCTTCTGGTGCGAGCCTGAAAGCAGATAACATTGCGCCAACGGCGTGGGTCCCTAACCTGCACTTCGTTGCACCAATCAATGAACAATTTGGCTGGGGCGCATCCGTCACGTCTAACTATGGCCTTGCTACCGAGTTCAACAACAACTACCCGGCAGGCGAATACGGCGGTAAAACAGACCTGACAACGCTGAACCTGAACCTGAGCGGTGCTTATCGTCTGAACGACAGCTGGAGCTTCGGTCTGGGCTTTGATGCCGTCTACGCCGATGCAAAAATTGAGCGTTACTCCGGAGAACAGACGGCTCGCCTGCCGAAAAACAGCAACAAAATTGCCAGCCTGAAAGGCGATGAGTGGGGCTATGGCTGGAACGCCGGTATTCTGTACGAGCTGGACAAAAACAACCGTTGGGGCCTGACCTATCGTTCCGAAGTGAAAATTGACTTCGACGGCGATTACAAGAGCGGCATCCTGGCGCCAGTCAACAGCCTGGTTCCTGGCGCGGGTACCACCATCCCGTGGGGGACTTCCGGTCAAACTGTCCCTGGTTCACTGTCACTGCATCTGCCAGAAATGTGGGAAGTCTCCGGTTACAACCGGGTTGCGCCGCAGTGGGCTATTCACTATAGCCTGGCCTATACCAGCTGGAGCCAGTTCCAGGAGCTGAAAGCGACCGGCACCAACGGTCAAACGCTGTTCTATAAGGACGAGAGTTTCCACGACGCCTATCGTATTGCGTTGGGTACAACCTATTATATGGATGACAACTGGACGTTCCGTACCGGTATCGCATTCGATGATAGCCCGGTACCGGCTGATAAGCGCTCCATCTCCATTCCGGATCAGGACCGCTTCTGGGTGAGTGCTGGCGCAACCTACGCGTTCAACGAAAATGCTTCTGTCGATGCGGGCGTGTCTTATATGCATGGTCAGAAAGTGACCTTCAAGGAAGGTCCGTACGAATTTACCTCTGAAGGTAAAGCCTGGCTGTTCGGTACTAACTTCAACTACGCGTTCTAATCGCGCAGGGATCAAAAAAGGTGAGCGTTGCTCTAATGCCAGTCAGTTAAGCAACTGACTGGCTTTTTTTCGGGGCTGTGGGGTATCTCCAGGGCCTTTCCTTTACCACCCTCGGGAAGGCCCTTTCCCTTCTTGTCGGCAACT
>NZ_JAWNCA010000032.1:0-51255 GCF_034106185.1 Enterobacter sp. 296B2
CCTCCAATTGAACCCGCGCTGCCGCGTCAGGGGCAGCGCTTTACCTAGCTAGCTTCAATCGTATGGCTACGCGCCGCAATCTCCCGTTTGCTGCTCAGCGTAAACGCCGACACCACCGTAATCGCCAGCACGAAGCAGCCCAGCATCAGATACGTCTCCTGGAAGCCGATCCGGTCATACATATTCCCGGCAAAGGCGGAGAGGAAAATTGCCGCCGACTGTTTGGCAAACTGGAAGCCAATCAGGTAGATAGTGGCCGACAGGCGAGTATCAAACACCCCGGTGATGTACTTGAACGCGCCCACCAGCAGGAACGGCACCTCCAGCGCGTGCAGCATCTTCAGGGCAATCACCTCCACGGCGGTGGTGGCGAACGACGAGCCGATAATGCGCGTCGCCATAATCACCCCGGCGATCAGCAGCGTATTTTTCGCGCCGATGCGGTTAATGATCCACGGCGAGCAGAACATGATGATAGCGTTACAGATTTCTCCGGCAGTGGTAGCAAAACCAAAGGCGCGGGTCCCCTCCTGCGGCGTGGCGAAGAAGGTTTTGAAGAAGGTGGCAAACTGCTGGTCGAAGACGTCATACACGCAGGCCACGCCGATCACGTACAGAATGAACATCCACATTCTGCGCTGGCGGAACAGGTTAAAGACGGTTCTGGCGGTGATCTGCGGCTGGTTGGCGCCCAGCGCATTCATTACCTGCGCCGTCTGGTTGGGCTTTGGCTTCGCGACCACCAGCAGCAGCATCAGTAGCAGCGCCGCCGCCGATCCCATCCAGAAGACGTACGACGGGTCAATGCCGAACAGGATGCCGCCCGTTGAGGCGCACAGCCCCCAGCCGAGACAGCCAAACATGCGCGCCTTGCCGTATTCAAAGAAGCTGTTGCGGCTCACGCGTTCGATGTAGGCCTCAATCGCCCCCGATCCTGCCGAGAAAACAAAGCCGATATACAGCCCGCCGCTCAGCGCGCCCAGCCAGATATTGGCTTTCAGCAGCGGCGCGAAGACGTACAGGAAGAACGGTGCGAACAGAAACAGCAGCACCGAGATGATCCACAGCAGGTGTTTTTTCAGCCCCAGCTTGTCTGAAATCACCCCCAGCACTGGCTGGAACGCGATGGCGGACAGCGAGATACAGGAGAAAACAATCCCGGTATGGGTTTTGTTCAGGCCGATGATGTCCGACAGCCAAATCGGCAGGAACGGAAAGCAGGTGGCCATGATGAAGAAGTAGAGAAAGAAGAACAGCCCGAAGATCCAGAAGTTAGGGTTGTCTTTGTGGGTACAGGTTGTTGCGTTCATTATTTTTATCCTCAACGGAGGGCCGGTTGCCCGGCCCGTCACCCTTACACGCGTTCCACGCCAATCAGAATGGCGGTTTCCGGATCCAGAATCGGCAGCGCAATGCCCGCCTGCATCAGCCATTCACCGCTCACCGTTTGCGGTGCGGCCATCCACGCCGGCAGCCTGCGCATGGTGTGCCCACCCTTACCCGTAATCTGAATATTCGGGTGATCGAGCAGCGTGATGCGGTACCGCGCTCGGGCGTCCAGCCCCGGCATGCGCAGCGGCATCATCAGGGTGTAATCCGGCATCGCCAGCTGGCTGACCATAAACAGCCCTTGGGTCTTGTCTTCGCTCACTATACCCTGCGCCAGCGTGGTGGCGTCCGGCATATCGATGCGCCACTGCGTACCGGTGTGGATAACCGCTCGCCACTGCTTGTGTAGTGCGGCGTAACGGCGATAGCCTTCGCGCTCCTGCGCGTCCACGGTGAGCGGATCCAGCTCCAGTCCCATATGGCCAAACAGCGCCGTCAGCCCGCGGAAAGCGATGCTGTGCTGGCGAAAGGTGGCGTGGCATTTATGATGACCGATATGCGCGCCCATCACTTCCGGCGGAAAGAAGTAGCTCATGCCGCGCTGGATGGTGTTACGCTCCAGCGCGTCGTTGTTATCAGACGCCCAGAAACGGTGGCAGCGGGTCAGTACCTCGTAATCAATACGCCCGCCGCCGGAGGAGCAGGATTCAAACTCGATGTGCGGGAAGCGCTCGCCCAGCACGTCCAGCAGGCGGTAAAACTGGCGGGTCTGGGCATCGGCGGCAGCTTTGCCACTGTGGCCCGGCTGCACCAGCTCGCGGTTCATGTCCCACTTAACGTAGTCGACCGCATGTTCGCCCAGCAGCCAGCTCATGCGTTCCACCAGGTAATCAAAGGCCTCCGGGATGTTGAGATTGAGCACCAGCTGGTGTCGTCCGGTCACCTGGGGATAGCCCGGCAGCGCCAGTACCCAGTCAGGGTGCGCGCGGTACAGATCGGAATCCGGGTTGATCATCTCCGGCTCAACCCAGATGCCAAACTCCATGCCGAGCCGTTTGACGTGGTCGATCACCGGCGTCAGGCCGTTCGGGTATTTCTTCTCATCCAGATACCAGTCACCCAGCGCCGCGTGGTCGTCGTTGCGGCCCTTGAACCAGCCGTCATCGATGATAAAGCGCTCCACGCCCAGCGCGGCGGCCTCGTCCGCCATGCGCATGATGTAGTCCGGGTCGTGGTTGAAGTAGATCCCCTCCCAGGTATTGAGATGCACCGGGCGCGGTTTGTTTTCCGGGAAACGGATAATGTTGTCACGCAGGTAGCGGTGGAACTGCTGGCTCATACCGTTCAGGCCACGCGGGGAGTAGCTGGCATACAGACGCGGCGTCCAGAGCGTTTCGCCTTCATCAATCGCCATTTCACCCGGCAGGTAGAGCGCTTCGGCCTGCAGATAGCGGCGACCGTCGGTTTTCGCTTCCGCGCGCAGGCGGTGGTTGCCGCTCCAGCCCAGATGCGCGCCCCAGACGTCACCCTGCATTTCGCTGAACGACGGCGTACCGGCAATCAGCGCCGGGAAGTGTTCGTGGGAGGTTTTACCCCGGCGGTTTTCAATCACAAAGCTGTCGTGATCGAGCTTTACGCGGTGCGGCTGAAATTCTCTGATCCAGCGTCCGTGGAAGGCCATCACCTCCCGGGCGCGCTCGGCCACCGGTAGCGTAACGGCGAAGCGCTCCACCTGCCACGCCTGCGATTTCAGGTTGGTTAAGCCGTGGCGCACTACCAGCACGCCGCTGGCATCCAGCGCCAGTTCGCTGGTCAGGCGCAGGCCCGCATGTTCATCTTCCGCCGTTACCGTCAGGGTTTGCGCCTGCTGCTGTACGTCGGTGGTGCTGAATACCGGGGAACCGTCCAGCCCCTGCCGGTGCCCCTCAATGCCGGGTGAGCCAAACAGACCGTGCCCCAGCTCGGCCATCAGCGTAACCGGGGAGTCCACGTCCAGCCTGCCGTTGGCAACGGGGCGTACGAGCGTCGCAGCATCCTGCGGTGAAAAGTGGTGAAGGTGTGGCCCCCAGTAAAGCATTTCGGCAAACGGGCGCGTTTTTATCACCACGTCTACCGTGCTGCTTTCAAGTCGAAATATGGCATCTTGCATAAGACATCTCCTGTCATCGGGATGTCTTGAGTGTTGATCCGAAACGTTTCGGATACAAACCAAAACGTTTCGGATCTGTGATCGGGTTTGGAATTTCGCGCGGTTTAGGCCGTCTGGCCCGGGGAGAATTCCGGCTGCCAGAGCACCTGCAGCTGGGCAATGTCGTCGCCGTTAATTAGCTGACGCGTCATATCGGCTATCTGTTTGCCAACGCCCTGGCGGGTGGACTGGATCACCGCCGCCACGTCAATATCGACGATGCTATCCTGCGGCAGACCGTCATAGACCACCAGCGAGACTGCGTTGTCGCCGGATAAACGCCCCAGCTCCGCCAGCGCCATTGCTGCGCCGTCGCCGTGGGTGTTGCAGTCGGTAATGATGGCCGTGGGCGGCTGCGGCAGGGCGAGAAGCTCTTTTGTGGTGGCATACCCGACGCGGCGCGAAGGCGGCATGGCGCGCAGCCACTCGCTGGAAAGCCCAGCCTCACGCAGTGCATCCAGATAGCCCTGACGGCGTTGGGTAATGAACGCCTGATTATTACTCTCCCCCAGCAAGGCAATACGCTGATGTCCTTTTTCGATCAGCCAGCGGGTGGCCCTGTACGTACCGGCGTGATTGTCAAAATCAAACCACGCGTACGGCTGCGGGAGGTGGCTGCGCCCAAGCGCCAGGAAAGGAAAACCGGCGGCCTGAAGCTGCTCAAGACGCGGATCGTGATCCAGCGTATGCGCCACGATCAGCGCGTCGACGCGGCGGCTTTGTACCATGCGCATGTAGCTGTGCTTATCCGCCAGATCGTCGTCGGCGATGAGCAATAGGTCGATCTCATGCCGCGCCAGTTCGTGGCTAATTTCGCCGACCATGTCCATAAATACGCTGTTATTGAGCGGAACGGGATGGACCGGAAACACCAGCCCGACGGCGTCAATTTTGCCCATCTTCAGGCGGCGGGCGAAGGTATTGGGCCGGTAGCCACGGCGCTGGGCCTCCGCTTCCACGCGGGCGCGCGTCTCGGCGGAGACGTCGTCATATCCGTTGAGGGCGCGGCTGACGGTAGTGACAGACAGCCCCAGTTCTTTGGCAATGGCTTTAAGCGACATGAGTTTCCGTATCTCTGTTAGTTCTGTTCCGCCACCAGCAGCGCGTGCGTATCCGGCTCCAGCGCCTTAAAGATATGCGGCTGGTCAGCGGGGTAACAAATGTAATCCCCGGCGGCGAGTTCTTCCGCCGCGTCGATCAGGCCGACCAGGGCCCGCCCCTGCATCACAATAATATGCTCTACTGAGCCAGGCGGATGCGGCTGAGAAATACGATCGGCACCCGGCTGGGTCATCAGAAGATAGACATCCCGACGCGCGCCAGGTGGACATGCGGCGAGCAAAATGGCTTCATAATTTGCCTGCCCGGCCACCACTTTCGTGCCTTCACCACGGCGGATCACCTGCGTGGTCGGCTGCTGCGGCTCCAGCAAGCGGGCAAAAGGAATATCCAGCGCCACGCACAGTGACCACAACGTTTCCAGACTCGGGTTACCGTTGCCGGATTCCAGCTGGGAAAGCGTGGATTTAGCGATCCCGGCACGGCGGGCAATTTCCGCCAGCGAAAGCCCGGTTCGCAGGCGTTCTCGCACCAGGCTTTTGGCAATCACGCTGATTGGCTGCGTCATAAAAACGGCCTCTGCTTATCTATAACGAACGAATCGTTCGTCTTGTAAAACGGTTTTGATGCGTTCATTATAATGGAAATACGTTCGATATGGCTAAAATGGTATGAAGAATCCTCTCTCTTGCCTGAAAGGCGACACGATAAAAGCAATCATCCTGGTTTGCCTCGCGGTTGGGGTCGTTGGGATGTCCTACGGCTCGCTGGCGATGGCCTACGGTTTCCCACTCTGGGTGCCGTTTGTCCTCTCCCTCACCGTGCTGGCGGGCGCATCGGAGTTTATGTTTATCGGCATTGTGGCAAGCGGCGGCAATCCGCTGGCGGCAGCGGCCGCCGGTTTGCTGGTTAACGCGCGCCACGTGCCGTTTGGCGTGACGGTGCGTGAACTGGTGGGTAAACGGGGTTTGAGCTATCTCGGCTGTCACATCATGAACGATGAAAGCGTGGTTTTTGGCCTGTCGCAAAAAACGCCCGAGCAGCGTAAGGCAGCCTACTGGCTATGCGGCTTAGGCGTGGCGATTATCTGGCCGGTGGGCGCCCTGCTGGGTGCCATGGTCGGCAAACTGCTGCCGGCCCCGGAAACTATCGGGCTGGATGCAGTATTTCCGGCGATTTTACTGGCGTTAGTGGTACCTGCGTTTAAAAACCGTACCACGCTGATCCGCGCCTGCAGCGGTGCCGCATTATCACTGGCTGCCGTGCCGTTTGCCCCGGTGGGCTTACCGGTTCTGCTCTCGTTACTCGGTCTCGCTGCGAGGAAAAAATAATGGGAAACATGACGTTTTTTATTCTTGGCATCGCCATTTTGTCTGCGGGCACGTATTTAATGCGGCTTGGCGGGGCAAAGCTGGGCAACCGGCTGGCGCTCTCTGAACGGTCTCAGGCGCTGCTTTCGGACGCGGCAACGGTATTGCTGTTTTCCGTCGCGCTGGCGACCACGTTTTACGAAGGAGAACATTTCGCCGGGATGGCGCGCGTGCTGGGCGTGGCGTTTGCGGTGTTTCTCGCCTGGCGCAAAATGCCGTTAATTGTGGTGATCGTAGCGGCGGCAGTGGTGACCGCGCTGCTGCGCGTGGCGGGCATAAACTAAAAAAGCGCCCCGGGGGCGCTCTTTCGACGGTGTGACAGCTTATTTAGTCAGTTCAGCAGTCATGTGTACGCGGTTACCTGAGAACGCCTGGGTAATTTTGTAGGATGACGCGCCGGCTTCCTGAGCCTGAGCCGCGATTTTCGCTTCTGCGCCGTCAATGGTTGACGCGGTTGCGGTCACGGTCTGTGCAGCGAAAGAACCGAAAGAAGTAGCCAGAGCGATTACAGCGACAAAAGTTTTGATGCTTTTCATAATATAAACCCTTTCATTAAGTTGTTTAGGTAAGGCACCGTGCCTTGATGAGATAAATACTAGACCTCATCACGAACAACTAAAAGCGGAAGGATTTGCTATTATCATTCAAAATTACTGATTAACTATTAACCGCTGCGGATGGGTATAAATCGTCGCCCTTCCCGGCTTGCAGAAGCCTACCAGCGTCAGGTTGCAGCGCTCCGCGACATCCACCGCCAGCGTGGTTGCCGCCGACACCGCAAACAGGATCTCCACGCCGCACATGGCGGACTTCTGCACCATCTCATAGCTGGCGCGGCTCGATACGAGCGCGGCCCCCTGCTGCCAGACATCGCTTTCCCGCGCACGATGGCCTAATAGTTTGTCCAGCGCGACGTGTCGACCCACGTCTTCATGCCCTCCGGCAATATCCCCCGACGGCAGCACCCACGCCGCCGCGTGCGTACAGCCGCTCAGCTGGCCGATGGGCTGTACATCGTTGAGGTGCTCAAGCGCACGGTCGAGATGCGCCAGATTAAAGCTCTGGGTAAACGGCAGTGGCACAACGGGCTTGCCAATATCATTGAGCTGCTCAACGCCACACACGCCGCAGCCGGTACGCCCGGCCAGCGCGCGGCGGCGCTCTTTCAGCCCCATAAAGCGGCGGCTGGAAAGTTCGATTTGCACTTCAAGACCGTTGCAGGCCTGCACCACGTCCATGCCGTAGATCTCCTGCGGGTGCGCAATGATGCCTTCCGAGAGGGAAAAACCGATGGCGAACAGTTCGAGATCTTTCGGTGAAGCCATCATCACCACATGCGAAATACCGTTGTAAACGAGGGCAACGGGCACTTCTTCTGCCAGAAAATCCGGCGTGGCATGGGTAATGTGGGGCGGTCTGCGTACCGACAGTTCCACAATGCCCGCAGGCAATGGCGATGAACGGGTAGCACGGTTTTGTTTAGACACAGCGGTATTCCTGAACAACCACGGAAGAAAGCCTGCTATTGCAGCATAAACCACAGGCCTTACGCATAGTATGGATCAACTTTTCGACACTCATTCTCCTACTCATTAAGAAGGGGTGCAACCCGGCCCCTGCTACACCCCTTTAACATGCAGAGCTTGTAGTGTGATCAGTATCACACTTTATAATCAACACAGTGATAATACGTTCACTTTGTATTAACGCCGTTAGAACAGGTATACCGACATTGTGGTATTCTGATGATATCCCTCGGAGAAATGAGGGATTAACGCAAATTTTTCTCCTTTGCGGTCAATTCTCAACCGCGAAGTTAAAACTACATATATAAGCAATGTCGAACAAGGAGTGACCCATGCAGGTCAGCAGAAGGCAGTTCTTTAAGATCTGCGCTGGCGGTATGGCAGGCACCACGGCAGCGGCACTGGGCTTTGCGCCTGGCGTAGCGCTGGCGGAAACGCGGCAGTACAAACTGCTGCGCACCCGCGAAACCCGTAACACCTGTACGTACTGCTCCGTCGGCTGTGGGCTGTTGATGTATAGCCTCGGCGACGGTGCTAAAAACGCCAAAGCGTCTATTTTCCATATCGAAGGCGACCCGGATCATCCGGTCAACCGCGGTGCATTGTGCCCGAAAGGGGCCGGTCTGGTGGACTTTATCCACTCCGAAAGCCGCCTGAAATTCCCGGAATACCGCGCGCCTGGTTCCGACAAATGGCAGCAAATCAGCTGGGAAGAGGCGTTCGACCGCATCGCAAAACATATCAAAGAAGACCGCGATGCCAACTTTATTGAGAAGAACGCCGACGGCGTCACGGTTAACCGCTGGCTCTCCACCGGGATGCTGTGTGCTTCTGCCTCCAGTAACGAAACCGGTTATTTAACCCAGAAATTTACGCGCGCACTCGGTATGCTCGCGGTCGACAACCAGGCGCGTGTCTGACACGGACCAACGGTAGCAAGTCTTGCTCCAACATTTGGTCGCGGTGCGATGACCAACCACTGGGTCGACATCAAGAACGCCAACCTCATTGTGGTGATGGGCGGTAACGCCGCTGAAGCGCACCCTGTCGGGTTCCGCTGGGCGATGGAAGCCAAAATCCACAACGGTGCGAAACTGATTGTGATCGATCCCCGCTTTACGCGTACTGCGTCAGTGGCGGATTTCTACACCCCTATTCGTTCAGGTACTGACATCACTTTCCTGTCAGGCGTATTGCTGTACCTGATGACCAACGAAAAATATAACCGCGAATACACCGAAGCCTATACCAACGCCAGCCTGATCGTGCGTGAGGATTACCACTTCGAAGATGGCCTGTTCAGCGGTTACGACGCCGAAAAACGCAAATACGACAAAACCAGCTGGAACTACGAACTGGATGAGAAAGGCTTTGCGAAGCGCGACACCACCCTGCAACACCCGCGCTGCGTGTGGAACCTGCTGAAAGAGCACGTTTCCCGCTATACGCCGGAAGTTGTTGAGAACATTTGCGGTACGCCGAAGGCGGACTTCCTGAAGGTGTGTGAGCTTATCGCTGAAACCAGCGCGAAGGACAAAACCGCGTCGTTCCTGTATGCACTCGGCTGGACGCAGCACTCCATCGGCGCGCAGAACATCCGTACCATGGCGATGGTGCAGTTGCTGCTCGGCAACATGGGGATGGCAGGCGGCGGCGTGAACGCCCTGCGCGGCCACTCCAACATTCAGGGTCTGACTGACCTCGGCCTGCTGTCTCAAAGCCTGCCGGGTTACATGAACCTGCCAAGCGAGAAACAGACCGACCTGCAGACCTACCTGACGGCCAGCACGCCAAAACCGCTGCTCGAAGGCCAGGTGAACTACTGGGGCAACTATCCGAAGTTCTTCGTCTCGATGATGAAAGCCTTCTTCGGCGACAAAGCGACGGCGGAAAACAGCTGGGGCTTTGACTGGCTGCCGAAGTGGGACAAAGGCTACGACGTTCTGCAGTATTTCGAGATGATGCACCAGGGCAAAGTGAACGGCTATCTGTGCCAGGGCTTTAACCCGGTTGCCTCGTTCCCGAACAAGAACAAGGTTGTTGAGTCTCTGTCGAAGCTGAAGTTCCTGGTAACGATTGACCCGCTCAATACCGAGACCTCAACCTTCTGGCAGAACCACGGTGAATCGAACGACGTCGATCCGTCGAAGATTCAGACTGAAGTGTTCCGTCTGCCATCAACCTGCTTCGCGGAAGAGAACGGTTCTATCGTCAACTCAGGCCGCTGGCTGCAGTGGCACTGGAAAGGCGCGGACGCCCCGGGCATCGCCATGAACGACGGCGAGATCCTGGCCGGTATCTTCTTACGCCTGCGTAAGATGTATGCGGAAGAAGGCGGCGCGAACCCGGAACCAGTGCTCAACATGACCTGGAACTACTCGACGCCGGAAAACCCTGCGCCGGAAGAAGTGGCGATGGAGAGCAACGGTAAGGCGCTGGCGGACGTTATCGACCCGGCCACCGGTACCGTGCTGGCGAAGAAAGGCGATCAGCTCAGCACCTTCGCGCACCTGCGCGATGACGGCACCACGTCAAGCGGCTGCTGGATCTTCGCCGGTAGCTGGACGCCGAAGGGCAACCAGATGGCCAACCGCGATAACGCCGACCCGTCGGGCCTCGGCAATACGCTAGGCTGGGCATGGGCGTGGCCGCTCAACCGCCGTATCCTCTATAACCGCGCATCCGCTGACCCGCAGGGCAACCCGTGGGATCCGAAGCGTCAGCTTCTGAAGTGGGACGGCGCGAAATGGGGCGGCGTGGATATTCCGGACTACAGCACCGCCGCACCGGGCAGTGACGTTGGGCCGTTTATCATGCAGCCTGAAGGGATGGGACGCCTGTTTGCTATCGATAAGATGGCGGAAGGTCCGTTCCCGGAACACTACGAGCCGTTTGAGACGCCGCTGGGCACCAACCCGCTGCACCCGAACGTGGTTTCTAACCCGGCAGCCCGTATCTTCAAGAGCGATTTTGAAGCGCTGGGTAAAAAGGACAAGTTCCCGTACGTGGGCACTACCTACCGTCTGACCGAGCACTTCCACTACTGGACCAAGCACGCGCTGCTCAACGCCATCGCGCAGCCGGAACAGTTTGTGGAGATCGGCGAGAAGCTGGCGAACAAGCTCGGCATCGCCCATGGCGATACCGTGAAGGTCTCCTCTAACCGCGGCTATATCAAAGCCAAGGCGGTGGTGACCAAGCGTATTCGCACGCTGAACGTTCACGGTCAGCAGGTGGATACCATCGGCATCCCAATTCACTGGGGCTATGAGGGCGTGGCGAAGAAAGGGTTCATTGCGAACACCCTGACGCCGTTTGTCGGCGATGCGAACACGCAGACGCCGGAGTTTAAGGCCTTCCTCGTGAACGTGGAAAAGGTGTAACGGAGACGACTTATGGCTTATCAATCTCAAGACATTATCCGTCGTTCCGCGACTAACGGTTTCACGCCCGCGCCTCAGGCGCGGGACCACCAGCAGGAAGTGGCGAAACTTATCGACGTGACCACCTGTATCGGCTGTAAAGCCTGTCAGGTGGCCTGTTCAGAGTGGAACGACATCCGTGACGAAGTGGGTCACAACGTCGGGGTGTACGACAACCCGGCAGACCTGACCGCCAAGTCCTGGACGGTGATGCGTTTCTCTGAAGTGGAGCAGAACGACAAGCTGGAATGGCTTATCCGCAAAGACGGCTGTATGCACTGTGCGGATCCGGGCTGCCTGAAGGCATGTCCGTCAGAAGGGGCTATCATTCAGTATGCCAACGGCATCGTCGACTTCCAGTCCGAACAGTGCATCGGCTGCGGCTACTGCATCGCCGGCTGCCCGTTCGACGTGCCGCGCATGAACCCGGAAGACAACCGCGTCTATAAATGCACGCTGTGCGTTGACCGCGTTAACGTGGGCCAGGAGCCTGCATGCGTGAAGACCTGCCCAACCGGCGCTATCCACTTTGGCTCCAAAGAGGATATGAAAACGCTGGCGGCAGAGCGCGTGGGCGAGTTGAAAACACGTGGTTACGATAACGCGGGCCTGTACGATCCGGCCGGGGTTGGCGGTACGCACGTCATGTACGTGCTGCACCACGCCGACAAGCCGAACCTGTATCACGGCCTGCCGGAGAACCCGGAAATCAGCGCCACCGTGAAGTTCTGGAAAGGCATCTGGAAACCGCTGGCAGCGGTCGGTTTTGCTGCCACCTTCGCAGCGAGCATCTTCCACTACGTCGGCGTTGGTCCGAACCGCGCGGAAGAGGAAGACGACAACCTGCATGAAGAGAAAGACGAGGTGCGCAAATGAGAAAACGTGACACCATCGTGCGCTACACCGCACCGGAACGCATCAACCACTGGGTCACCGCCTTCTGCTTCATGCTGGCGGCGATAAGCGGGCTGGGGTTCTTCTTCCCGTCCTTCAACTGGCTGATGCAGGTACTGGGCACGCCGCAGCTGGCGCGCATCCTTCACCCGTTCGTGGGTGTGGTGATGTTTGCCTCGTTTATCATCATGTTTTTCCGCTACTGGCACCATAACCTAATCAATCGGGATGATATCTTTTGGGCGAAGAATATTCGTAAGATCGTCGTCAACGAGGAAGTGGGTGATACCGGGCGTTATAACTTCGGCCAGAAATGCGTATTCTGGGCGGCGATTATCTTCCTGGTCCTGTTGCTGGTGAGCGGCGTGATCATCTGGCGTCCGTACTTTGCGCCTGCTTTCTCAATCCCGGTGATCCGATTCGCGCTGATGCTGCATTCATTTGCCGCAGTGGCGTTAATTGTGGTTATCATGGTGCATATTTACGCCGCCCTCTGGGTGAAAGGCACCATTACCGCGATGGTGGAAGGATGGGTAACCAGCACGTGGGCGAAGAAACATCACCCGCGCTGGTACCGAGAGGTCCGCCAGAAACAGGAAAAGTCATCTGAATGAGTATTCGCATAATCCCGCAAGATGAGCTGGGGTCGAGCGAGAAACGCACGGCGGAGTATATTCCGCCGTTGTTATTCCCCAGACTCAAGAACCTCTACAACCGCCGCGCAGAGCGTCTGCGCGAGCTGGCAGAGAACAACCCGCTGGGCGATTTTCTGCGTTTTGCCGCGCTGGTCGCCCACGCGCAGGAAGTGGTGCTATACGACCACCCGCTGCAAATGGATCTGACCGCGCGCATCAAAGAGGCCAACGCGCAGGGCAAGCCGCCGCTGGACATTCACGTCCTGCCGCGCGACAAGCACTGGCATAAACTGCTGCATTCGCTGATTGCCGAGCTGAAGCCGGAGATGAGCGGCACGGCGCTGGCGGTCATTGAGAATCTGGAAAAAGCCTCTGACCTGGAACTGGAAGAGATGGCGAGCGCGCTGTTTGCCTCCGACTTCTCGCTGGTCAGCAGCGATAAAGCACCATTTATCTGGGCTGCGCTGTCGCTCTACTGGGCGCAAATGGCGAGCCTGATCCCGGGCAAAGCCCGCGCCGAATACGGCGAGGCGCGCCAGTTCTGCCCGGTCTGCGGCTCCATGCCCGTCTCCAGCATGGTACAAATCGGCACCACGCAGGGGCTGCGCTACCTGCACTGCAACCTGTGTGAAACCGAGTGGCACGTGGTGCGCATCAAGTGCAGCAACTGCGAGCAGACCCGCGACCTGAACTACTGGTCGCTGGAAAATGAAGAAGCGGCGGTGAAAGCGGAAAGCTGCGGCGACTGCGGGACCTACCTGAAGATTCTGTATCAGGAAAAAGACCCGAAAGTCGAAGCGGTGGCCGACGATCTCGCCTCGCTGATTCTGGACGCGAAAATGGAGCAGGAGGGCTTTGCCCGCAGCTCGATTAACCCGTTCCTGTTCCCGGGTGAAGGGGAGTAATCTCCTGTGACAGTGCCGGGCGGCGCGCGCTTGCCCGGCCTACAACTCGACAGCAATACCAGCCATCTTATATGCCAGATGCTCTTCAGCCCGTAGTCCTGGATCCGTCTAAAGACGCGTTATCGCTTTAGCATCGCTTCCACGACAAATCTCAGGCAACATCCGCACTTTATGTCTGTGACGAAGGCAGATAATAAAAAAGCTCTCGCCTTTGCGAGCCGCTTTCCAGGTTGTTGCCCTCAACACTATTCTTGTTTTCTTTTGAATCAAACCAGGCTATAAAACTGTTCATCCATACAGTAAAAGGGAATTTTCATGGCACTGGAACAGGGTATTGCACAGCTGGTTCAGGGATTTATCGCTGCAGGTCGGCCCTCGTCGCGTCGCCAGAGCATTGAGGTGCGACGAGCAGGCTATATTGCCAGCACGGGGCTTGCCGGGGAGACCGAAACGCGCGTTCAGGTGGAAACGCTTGTTCTTGAAGGTCTTACCATTCGGGTATTTTCACCTCTTAATGCGCCTGAAATATTGCCTGCTGCCATCTACTATCACGGTGGATGCTTTATCAGCGGCGGCTTTGATACCCATGACAACCAACTCCGTCAGTTAGCCTGCTACGGCAATTGCCGGGTGGTTGCGATTCAGTACAGGCTGGCGCCGGAGCATACCTTCCCCACCGCACATGACGATGCGGAAAGAGGTGCGGATCTGGTCTGGCAGTATGCAGACGAATTAGGCGTAGATAAGAACCGGCTCACCCTCTGTGGAGACAGCGCAGGAGGGCATCTGGCGCTGGTAACGGCGCTGCGGCTTAAGGCTAAAGGGCTGTGGCAGCCTGTACAGCTTATTCTTATCTACCCCATGCTCGACGCCACGGCCAGTTTTGAAAGCTATACCCTCAACGGCATGGATTACGTGATCACTCGCGATACCCTGCTGAGCGGCTATGAAATATATCTGGCTGGATCCGACCGTAAGCATCCTGAGGTTAGCCCGCTGTGGCGGGAAGACTTCAGCGGCCTGCCAGCTGTCCATATCGTTACCGCTGAGTACGATCCGTTATGCGATGAGGGGGAGGCGCTGTTTCAACGCCTCACGGAGCAAGGGGTGGCGTGTACCGCTCAGCGCTGGCTGGGCGTCATCCATGGCTTCTTTCAGCTTGGCGGCATTAGCCAGTCTGCGCGAGACGTTATGCGGGATATCGCCGGGCGGATTCAGCACGCCCGGGGAGTGTGAACAGGAGATCACTCCTCCTCGTTTCCACCCTCTTCATACGCACCGTACGGCTTCGCAGGGAGAACGATATAGGTGCCTTCAAACACCGCGCCCGGCGTTTCATCGCCGAACAGCTCAACCTGCATCTGCACGCGTGCTTTTCGGCCACGCGCCAGACGGTCAAGATCACCACCCAGCGCGCCAAGGTCCGCCACCGCGCTCGGCTTGCCGCTTATCGGTGCGCTATAGCGAATGTGGGCATCGGCCAGAATAATGGTGCCGCCGAGATGCCGCTCGCGCAGCATTAGCCAGATCAGCCCCCAACCGGTGAGCGTCGCCAGGGAAAACAGACTGCCGGCAAACAGGGTGTGGTGAGGGTTCTGATTGCCGGTTTCCGGCATGGTGGTAATGAATTTTTGCCCGGTGTACTGCTGGATGCGCACGCCCATTTTTTCACTCAGAGGGATGTGTTCATACCAGGCCTGCTGCAGCTGCCCGCACCAGTCCGCGCGATGGAGAATGTCGTCCAGCGTGGCGATGGGTTTGATCATCAAAAAGTGACGAATCGGCGTGGTTTGCGGAGCAGTAATTTCACCCTGGTTAACAAAACCAAGTTTGGCAAAGAACTCTACAGCATCTTCGCGGGCGCTACAGGTGACGCGTTTAACGCCTTCCTGACGGGCGACGGACTCCAGCGTCATCGCCATTAACGTCCCCAGACCTTTGTCCTGCACGGAGGGATGAACCGCCATAAAGCGAATAGAGGCTTCGTTATCGGCGTTGATATACAAACGCCCGACGGCAACAAGGTTGCCCTCTTCGTCCATCACCATCTGATGGTGGGCCATCGCGTCCCAGGCATCGCGTTCAGAGCCTTTTGGCTGATGCAGTGGCTTGCGCAGCATTTCCCAGCGGAACTGGTAATAAGCGTCTAACTCTTCTTCCGTTTGCGGTACTCGAAGGTGATACATAGCTGTACTCTCTCTTGTTACCCGCGGCCACGCCGCCAGTTGGCTCATACCTGGAGCCAGAATGTGACGGGGCCATCGTTCACCAGCGAGACCTGCATATCTGCAGCGAATCGTCCGGTTTGCGTATTCATTTCCTGTTGGCGACAACGCTCAACAAAGTACTCGTAAAGTGCTTCAGCACGATCGGGCGCGGCGCCTTTAGAGAAACTCGGGCGCATGCCGCGCTCGGTATCCGCTGCCAGCGTAAACTGGGAAACCACCAGCACGCTCCCGCCCGCCTGCTGGACGTTCAGGTTCATCTTGCCTTCCGCATCGCTGAATATGCGGTAGCCCAGCACGCGCTCGCATAAGCGGTTAGCTTTTTGTTCGTCATCATCCTTTTCGACACCTAACAACACCAAAAGTCCTGGGCCAATTTCACCCGTCACCTCTCCCTCCACGGTGACGCTGGCACGGGTTACGCGCTGTATCAATGCAATCATGGTTGGTCTGCTTCTAATTGTTTTTCAGCTTCTGCTGCTTTTTTAAGTTCGCGGTATACGCCGAGAGTGACAGTTATTTCGGCGCCAAGCAAGACGATACACCAGGTCCAGTAAACCCAGACAAACAAAATGGGGATCACCGCCAGCACGCCGTAAATCAGCTGATAAGAGGGGAACATGGTGATGTAAAGGGCAAACCCTTTTTTACCCAGTTCAAAAAGCACTGCCGCCACCAGCGCCCCAACTACCGCATCTCGGTTAGGCACGCGCGTGGTCGGTACAACGCTATAGAGCAGCCAGAACGAGAGCCATGACAGGATCAGCGGAAAAATACGCAGCACATTATCAATTACGCTGTTTAAATCACTCGCCCAGCGCAAGGAGAGAAGATATGAGCTGATTGCCAGACTCGCCCCGGCCAGCAATGGCCCCAGTGTTAAGATCATCCAGTAAACGGCAAAGGAATAGACCTTAGGACGGATTTTTTTGCTTCGCCAGATGGTGTTAAGCGCGCTGTCGATGGAGTACATCAGCAGCAGCGCGGTAACGATAAGGCCGCACGCCCCCACCGCCGTCATCTTGCTGGAGTTGGCAACAAACTGCTCGATGTAGTTCTGGATAACATCCCCGGTGGCCGGGATGAAGTTCGCGAAGACGAAATGGCGAAGCTGCAGGCTGACGTCCGCAAACATCGGGAAGGCGGAAAAGAGCGCAAAGATAACCGCCACCAGCGGCACTAACGAGAGCAACGACACGTAGGCGAGGTTACCCGCCAGCGTGGTCATGTTGTCCTCATCAATACGGTGCCAGAGCAGCTTCAGCCAGGCCCTCAGTGGGCGAGTATGATGCGTGGCTTTTTGATGAACGGTTTTTAGCATAACTGCTTCGCAAAGTAGTTCGGTATCGTCTCTTTTCCGGTCACCAGAATTGACGTGATACCCAACTGGTTAGCTCCCTCTATATTATCGGCGTTGTCGTCGAAAAAGACCGCATCGGCCGCGGTGAATCCTTCTGCCTGCAGAACAGCCTGATAAATTCGCGCTTCAGGCTTACGCATACCCATCTCTTGCGAAAGATAGATTTTATCTGCCGCCGCCTTAACCTCGGGGTATTCCTCCGGCCAGAAGGTGGTGTGCAGGCGGTTGGTGTTCGACAACACCACCACCCGATGCCCCTGCTCGCGCAGTTTGTGCATAATGTCGATCACCTCAGGCCGGATGGCGACAAATACCGCCTGCCAGCCATGGGAAAACTGTTCATAGCTTAACGAAAGCCCCATCTCCTGGCAGAAGCGTTCAGCAAACGCTTCATCGCCGATCTCGCCGCGCTCATGCTGATGGAAGGTCTCACCCATCGCAAAATTCTGCTTTAACGTCGCCAGCGGAACACGGCTAAAGTCGCTCCAGGCACCCAGCACCCGGTTAAAATCGATATCGACGATTACGTTTCCTAAGTCAAAGATATAAAGCATGTTTATCTCCTGCTCGCCGTGGAGAAGTAACTGTAGCGGGAATCACGAGATTTGACTATGCGTGCCGTCTAAGGTGTGCGATCGATTTTTACGGCGCGTTTTTACGACAGTACAGCGAAGGGACGTTTGACGCGGCAAAAAGCCAGGCTCCGCGATACTCATCAATCATCAGGCTCAGATCTCTTCCCGGCGTGCGATAAAAGCCCGGCAGGGTTGCATTGATATCGGTCTCATCCGCCCTATCAGCAAAGGTTTTAACAATACGATCGTTATTTAATACACGCGCATTCTGATGATAGCTGTAGTGGAAATAGATGGTACGGTTAACTTCAGAAACCGCGTGACCAAACAATTTACCGTTAATGACAGCAGTTCCTTCCCTATGCTGCATTCGCCAGGAAACGGTACCTACAAACCGGTTTTTACCAATCGTCCACTCTACATCACCTGTACAGCGTATCGGCTTACTTGAAAAATGCGAATACGCTAACCAGCCGCTGGTAATAGCAGCCCCCAGAAACGCCCCCAGTAAAATAATACGGTTCCCGAGTATCTTCATTGCTCATGCGCCCAAAAATAATGCGTGGTACATAACGCCGTCGCGTCATGTCGCGCATCGTTATTACAGACAAATGCCGCGATTCGCTCCGTTTTACTATAGCCGATGAGAAAAACGTACCGGTTCTCGGCACACAGGGCAGGATAATTCTTTAACAAGCGCAGGTAATGGTCCTGCATAGGTTCATTAGGCGCATAAAAAGGCTGGCAGGGGCCGACCTTACTGCCCGTTGAGAGCGGAATATAATTACTGAACGGCATCGTCAGGTGGTGTTTATATAACACCACTCCGTTGATAAGTACGATCAGTAAAAGCACAGTGGTGGTAATGATCAACCAGACCGGTCTCTGTATCACGGTGTCAGCAACTGTTTCCTCGTCTTTATTGACTATCACCGCCTCAGTGGTTGGGGTAAATACCTCAACGTGGGTTGTTTTGGAAAGCATCAGCCCACGACGCGAAATCGTTTTAACGGTATCACGCGGTAACCCCACCTCAGCCAGCGCATTGCGCAAAGTCAAAATGGCCTGATAAAAGGTATTTGGGGTTGTAACGTCATTACGCTCCCCCCATC
Source organism: Enterobacter sp. 296B2 (assembly GCF_034106185.1). Lineage (NCBI taxonomy): Bacteria > Pseudomonadati > Pseudomonadota > Gammaproteobacteria > Enterobacterales > Enterobacteriaceae > Enterobacter > Enterobacter sp. 296B2. Next base: position 18,601 of record NZ_JAWNCA010000032.1, read on the forward strand.
CCACCACCATTAACTGATTTTGCGAAATAATTTCTCCGGGGTGGGTAACGAGATAAAGAAAACAGAGATTAGCAGGAAGCTGCAATTGTATCGTGCGCCCGGATATGGGATTCGCCAGGGTTTTGTTTTCCGGATCATACTCGACCAGTTTGTTAATGAGATACAATTTTACTTTCCTCAGCAATAACAATATTTAATCCTAAACACCCTAAACACTTACGAATATTTAACAACAGTATAGGTCACGATGATTAGGGTGCGAGAACACCATACCTAAGATTAAAATCAAACTATTATTTTTCAAACAGTTACATTGATGTTTTCTTAGGTGAGTCTCAGCTAAACCCACATAATGAGATTTCATTACACTTCGCCAGGCCGAATAATTATATTGAGTTCCACATTGAGAAGAGACTGACGTCCAGGCAGATCGAGGAGAAGAATCTTTAGCTATTAGTGCTATTCCCTGAATCTTCTTCCAGGCTTTTTTTTGCCGAATAATCTTAAAGGATTGATGAATATTCCTGGATTATGTCTGGCTACTGATGTTATGCCGTTATGGCTACAGCCTGACAAAATAGATACCGCCAGGAATTTATTTTAACTGCCGCTATTTTTCATAAACACGTCAGGATCCCTGGATATGTTTCAAGATTGACACATTTGAAAGGCAGTGAAATATTGACAATGAAAATAAGACAGGAGTGGGCTGGATGATAACGTCGTCGCAAAAGGTTGTCCGCTGCATAAGCTGTGAACTGTCCTGTCAGTTACTCCCGGATAACGCAGTGCGCTCACAATACTGTGGTAACGCTTCGTTCGCAGTTTGGCCGATTGGTAATCATTTCCTGCAACTTGCAGTAGCAAATAAAATATTGCGGGGAAACAAGAATCACTTATTACGTGGTTTTATTTTTGTAGATTTTTCGATGTACAACCTGCGCGTACTTGCCGATCCGCAATGGATTGAGCATCTGGCGATAACTAACATGCACATCGTTCTTATCTCGGACCGCAAGCTGGAGGCATTGGCTAATTACTTATTCGCTCATCATGATGAAATAAAGGGAATTATTTATTCAGATGACAATGACGCTGTATTACAGGAAAAAATTAACCACCTCTTTTCCGGCAGACGTATGAACAGTAGACGAGGAAACACCCTGAATACTGTTGAATTTACTTTGCTTAACAGATTTATGTCAGGAGTGTGCCTCCAGGAGATAATAAAAACAGACAGCATTGATGTGAAGAAAATTTATGTTCATAAAATACGATTAGAGAGGAAGTTAGGTACCAGCATTCATAAAATACTCGTTTCTGTTTTGTAATTTCATCTCCTTAACATACCCACATTTAATGGTGTGGAGGATGTTCTACGCCTGAAAGAAAGGGGGCAGTTATGCCATATATAATGAAACATTCACCTGTCGCCGTTGCGATTTCGCTGGCGCTATCGTCAGCGCTATTTACCGCAAATGCAGCAGTTATTGATTTTGCTAATTTACCTGCCTCCGGAGCGGTAACGGATTTGCCTGCAGAAATACAGGCGCTGATTCCTGCAACGGCAAACGCAAACTTTAGCAAAAATACCAGCGATCCTAACTATGTCTACCAGTACAGCCCAGGCAATATTCCCATCTACGGAGATGGGATCACCCTTGACGGGCCGGGAGCGGAAGCCTTCGAGCACTCCGTGACCGTTATTCAGAACTCCACGTCCGGCAGCCCGGGGGTGATATTTGGTGACGACCTGACTATTCGTACCCAGTCAAAAGTGGCCGCCAATAACGGTAAAGATGTCGACGGTATTCGTACCCATGGTATGAACACGCCGAATAACCCGGTGTTTATCATTACCGGCGACCGCACCCACATTTACGTGAATGGCCAAAGCGGCGATGGCATTAATGCCGGGTACAGTTCCTTCAGTCAGGGCTCTCTCGGCTCCGCCAATATTTATGTGGGTGACGATCTTTATATCGAAACCACCGGCAGTACCGGTCGCGGCATTAGCGCCTATGCCTTGAATGACGCTTCTAAGGCAAAAAATAACGTTATCGTCGGCGATCGTGCACATATTGTGACGCGGGGTACCTATGCCGAGGGGATTCGTACTAACCAGAGCGGATCGTACGTCCGTCTGGGCAATGAAGCCATTCTCGAAACGTACGGCGCATCGGCCTACGGCCTGTATGCGGGCTCGGCGTCAAAAATTGAGCTCGGAAAAAGTGCGAACATTACCACCGACGCGGCCAGTGCCTCCGGCGTGTACTCTACCGGTTCGTCAACCATCACCCTTGATGAAGGCGCAACCATCACCACCAACGGTGCCAGCGCGCATGGCATCTACGCTTACACAGCAGCGGTGAATGTGGGAGATAACGTCACTGTTGCGGTAAATAGCAGCGAGAAAACCAGCAGCTCCGCCCAGGCGCCGCACGGGATGTATGCCTGGTCACGCGGCGTGATAACGCTCGACGGCGGGGCAACCATTACCACCGCAGGCCAGCGCGACAACGGTAGCTATGCCCTGAACGCCAGCAATGGCGGAATTATTGATGCCTCCGCAGGCGGAAAATTCATCCTTAACGGCGATATCCTTGCCGCAGGTGGCGTGGCGGCCAACAGCACCCTTCCGGCACAAAACAGTACCATTACGCTGACAATGGAGAACAGCTCGCTATGGAACGGAGCGTCTTATATAGAGAGCAACGCCGCCGGCACCGGGACTATCGCGCTTACGATGAATGACGCCGTGTGGAATATGCGTGACAGCTCCACGGTGACCAGCCTGACGCTGAATGCGGGCGGCACGATAAATTTCCAGCACGATGAAGACACGGCCTGGCAAACCCTGACCATCAATGAGGATTACATCGGCAACGGCGGCAAGCTGGTTTTCAATACCGTGCTGTCTGATGATACCTCTGAAACCGACAAGCTGATTGTTGAAGGAAATACGTCCGGTCATACCGCGGTTGACGTGAACAACATTGGCGGTGCTGGCGCACAAACCGTTGAAGGGATTGAAATTGTCAGCGTTGGCGGCAACTCAGCGGGGACGTTTGAGAAGGCCAGCCGTATCGTAGCGGGGGGTTATGACTATAACGTTGTGCAGAAAGGTAAGAACTGGTTTCTGACCAGCCTGGTTGAACCCGTTGACCCACCGGTCGACCCGGTAGATCCCCCTGTTGACCCGGTAGACCCACCGGTAGACCCCGTCGACCCGCCTGTTGACCCGGTGGATCCACCTGTCGACCCCGTAGACCCACCAGTCGACCCTGTCGATCCGCCCGTCGACCCGGTGATTCCGCCGCAAGAACCGGTACCACCTGCCGCGCCGCCGAAAAGCGAGCATCAGTATCGCCCGGAATTCGGCAGCTATCAGGCGAACAGCTATGCGGCAAATACGCTGTTTATGACCCGCCTGCACGATCGCCTGGGTGAAACGCAGTACACCGACATGCTCACCGGCGAGCAAAAAGTGACGAGCCTGTGGATGCGTAACGTCGGCGGACATACGCGCTTCAAAGACGGCAGCGGCCAGCTAAAAACAACGGCCAACCGCTATGTGCTGCAGCTGGGTGGTGATATCGCTCAGTGGAGCAGCGACGGCCTGGATCGGTGGCATCTTGGCCTGATGGCGGGCTACGGCAACAGCCAGAGCCGGAGCGCTTCCAGCCTGACCGGATACCACTCACGCGGCGAAGTGAATGGCTATAGCGTAGGTCTGTACGGTACCTGGTACGCAAACGAAGCCGATAAAAGCGGCACCTACGTTGACAGCTGGGTGCTGTATAACTGGTTTGACAATAAGGTCATGGGACAGGATCAGGCCACTGAGAATTATCGCTCCAGCGGTGTGACCGCCTCTGTCGAAGCAGGCTACAGCGTTAAGGTGGGTGAAAGCGGCCGTAACAGCTACTGGATCCAGCCGAAGGCGCAGGCCGTTTGGATGGACGTGCAGGCTGACGACCATCGCGAACGTAACGGTACGCGGGTGAAAGACGAAACTCAGGGGAACCTGATGACACGTCTCGGCGTGAAGGCCTACATCAGCGGACATAACGCGATGGATGACGGTAAATCACGCACCTTCCAGCCGTTTATCGAGGCGAACTGGATCCACAATACCCAGACCACGCGCATTCGCATGGATGACGTCAGCAATGAGATGCGTGGTGCACGCAATATTGGTGAGTTAAAGACAGGCGTAGAGGGGCAGATTACGCCGCAGCTTAGCGTCTGGGGCAATGTGGCTCAGCAGATTGGCGACAAAGGCTACAGCGATACGCAGGGGATGCTTGGGGTGAAATACAGCTTCAAGTAACAACAAAAAAGCCGCTGAGGGATCAGCGGCTTTTTGCTTCAGGCAATATCATCGCTGGTACAGGCCAGCACCGTTTCAACCTTACTGGATTTCAGATGATTTTGCAGCGCCGAGCCAGGCATCTCATCGGTGAAGAGCGCAGTAGTCTGCGACACGTTACCAACCTCAACGGCCGCAGAAGCGGTATATTTCGTATGATCGGCCGCTAACAGAATATGGCGGGAGTGCGCCATCATGGTTTTCACCACGCTGGCTTCGTTAACGTCAAACTCCATCATCGCGCCGTCGTGCTCAATCGCCCCGATGCTGGTCACCAGATAATCTGCACGGAAGCCAGACACAAAGGCGGTTGCAGCAGGCCCGATGATGCCGCCATTGTGCGGGCGCAGCGTGCCACCCGGCACCATCACTTCAAAGCGCGGGTTCTTATACAAAATATGCGCCACCCGAAGGCTGTTGGTAATAATGCGCAGATGATTATGGTTGAGCAGCGCCCGGGCAACATGCTCCACGGTCGTGCCGATCGTGATGAAAATAGTCGAGCCGTCCGGAATATAGTCCGCAATCGCCTCGGCAATCGCCCGCTTCTCTTCGGTAAGCGACACTTCGCGCTGTTCGAACGCCGTGTTCACCACGCTGGATGCCCTGCCCGCGCCGCCATGATGACGCGTGATCAGCCCCTGCTCGCTGAGCTTGCGGATATCCCGGCGCACCGTTTGCGTGGAGACATCCAGCAGCTGCGCCAGTTCATCAATGTTCATATAGCCGCGGTCGGCAATCAGCGTCAGCAGCTGATCGTGACGCGGGTTGCCGGTCAGTTCGGTAAGGCTCATGGGCTGTCCTCTGAAAACCATCACGCCCCGCATTTTATACAAAAAGTGACAAAAAAGAGCGGGTTTGATCACAGTCGGGTATACCCGCGCGCCCGCCGGGCCTGGTGCATTTCAGGGCTGCGACGGCGCTGGCAAAACGCACAGCGTCGGCTGAAGACGTTTGTTGTCCCAGACTGACCGCCAGCGCGCCGTGGAAAACGTCACCCGCCCCGGTAGTATCTACCACGTCCACCTCAAAGCCGGGCTGATGGCACAGCGTGTCATTTTCCAGCCAAAAGCAGCCGTCTCGCCCCTGCGTGACGTACACATGTCCATTTGTGAGCATTTGTGCTTTTTTCAGCGCGTCTTCGGTTTCATCCAGCTGCGTTAAGCGCCGCAGGCCCGGCGCGGAGAAAGCCGCATGGTCGCTTAAGGCAATCAGCTCCGCGATCTCCTGCGGGGTGACGTCGGCATCAAGCAAAGTAGGAACGCCCTGCTGCCGGGCCAAAGTAAACGCCTGTTTTGCCCCGTCATGCCAGCGCACGTCTGCTAAAACGATATCCCATTGCGAGAAGTCGATTTCACGTAGCCAGTCTGCCGCGGCAGGGAGATCGGGGCTGGGGTAGTTCGCAATGACGCGCTCTCCGCTGCCGTCCACCAACACCGCCGACTGTGACGATCGGGCACCTTTAAAGACGCGCGTGTAGCGGGTATTCACCCCCAGGGATTCCAGCTCCGCCAGCAGCCGTTTACCGGTGTCGTCGTCCCCCACCCGGCCAATAAAATCCACTTCCGCGCCCAGTTTCGCCGCCGCCACCGCCGCAGTGGCCGCCGGACCGCCGCCCACTTCCGTATAGTCTTTTGCGACATATTTCCCACCTTCCTTAGGTAAATCATCGAGATACCAGATGCGATCCAGCACGGTAATGCCGACACAAACGATGCGAGTCATGGTAATTCCTTCTGCGATTTCTGATGCTTTCATTTTAATTTCATCAAATGTTTAAAAAGTGACCCGTGTCAATTTTTTGACTATAAATTACAAATACGATCAAAAACAGACAACACAAACGCGCAAAAATTGACACGATGTGACAGGAGAGAGGCATGTCAGCAATCGCATTTATCGGTTTAGGGCAGATGGGCGCGCCAATGGCGAAGAATCTGTTGAAACAGGGCCACCAGCTTAACGTTTTTGATGTGAACCCGCAGGCGGTGCAGGCGCTGGTGGAGAGCGGCGCACAGGCGGCGGCAACGCCCGCGCAGGCCGCCACGGACGCCGAATTCGTCATCACCATGCTGCCAAATGGCGACCTGGTGCGCAGCGTGCTGTTCGATGAGTACGGCGTGTGCGAGGGGCTATCCCCCGACGCGCTGGTGATAGATATGTCCACCATTCACCCGCTACAAACCGACGCGCTGATCCGCGACATGGCTGGACGCGGCTTCAGCCTGATGGACGCGCCCGTCGGACGCACGTCTGACCACGCCGTCGCCGGTACGTTGCTCCTTCTGGCTGGCGGCACGGCGCAGCAGGTTGAGCGCGCTACTCCCGTATTGATGGCAATGGGCAATGAGCTGATTAACGCCGGCGGGCCGGGCATGGGCATTCGCGTGAAGCTTATCAATAACTATATGAGCATCGCCCTGAACGCCCTTTCCGCCGAGGCCGCCGTGCTGTGCGAAGCGCTTGGCCTCTCCTTCGATGTGGCACTTAAGGTGATGAGCGGTACGCCTGCAGGTAAAGGCCACTTCACCACCTCATGGCCGAACAAGGTGCTGAAAGGGGATCTTTCTCCCGCCTTCATGATCGACCTTGCGCATAAAGATCTGGGGATCGCCCTGGACGTGGCCAACCAGCTCCACGTTCCGATGCCGCTGGGCGCGGCTTCCCGCGAAGTTTACAACCAGGCACGCGCCGCCGGGCGCGGGCGCGAAGACTGGACAGCCATTCTTGAACAGGTTCGCGCATCTGCCGGGCTGAAAAAAACACACTGATACGAAAGGACTGAGGAATGACGATGTACACCCTGAAAGATATCACCCGACCTTCCGGCGGTTTTGCGATGCTGGCCGTGGATCAGCGCGAAGCGATGCGCCTGATGTTTGCCGCCGCAGGCGCACCGGTGCCGGTAACCGACCAGCACCTGACGGATTTTAAGGTCAACGCAGCGAAAATTCTGTCGCCGTACGCCTCTGCCATTCTCGTCGACCAGCAGTTCTGCTATCGCCAGATTGTGGAGCAGCAGGCCGTTGCCAAAAGCTGCGCGATGATTGTGGCGGCCGACGAGTTTATTCCGGGGAACGGTATACCGGTCGACAGCGTGGTGATCGACAAGAACGTCGACGCGCAGGCGGTCAAACGCGATGGCGGCAAGGCGCTGAAGCTGCTGGTGCTGTGGCGTAGCGATGAAGATCCGCAGCAGCGTCTGGAGATGGTGAAGGCGTTCAATACGCTGTGCCACGATAACGGTCTGCTGAGCATTATCGAGCCGGTTGTACGTCCGCCGCGTCGCGGTGCCGCATTTGACCGCGAGCAGGCGATTATCGACGCGGCCAAAGAGCTGGGCGACAGCGGCGCAGACCTCTACAAAGTGGAGATGCCGCTGTTTGGCAAAGGCACGCAGCCGGAACTGCTGGCCGCCTCGCAAAGGCTAAACGAGAACATCGCTATGCCGTGGGTGATCCTCTCCTCCGGCGTGGACGAAAAATTATTCCCGCGCGCCGTGAGCGTAGCGATGCAGGCAGGGGCATCTGGCTTTTTAGCCGGTCGCGCCGTCTGGTCATCGGTGATTGGCCTGCCGGACACCGGGCTGATGCTCCGCGATATTTCTGTACCCAAACTGCAGCGTCTGGGTGAGATCGTCGACGAAATGATGGCTCGCCGCTGAGAAAGGACCCGAACATGAAATGGTTTAACACCCTGAGCCATAACCGCTGGCTCGAACAAGAGACCGACCGCATCTTTGATTTCGGTAAAAACGCCGCCGTACCGACCGGCTTTGGCTGGCTGGGCAATAACGGCCAGGTGCGCAGCGATATGGGCACCCATCTGTGGATCACCGCCCGCATGCTGCACGTATACGCGGTGGCGGCAAACATGGGCCGCCCCGGCGCGTATGCCCTGGTCGAGCACGGCATCAGCGCCCTTAACGGCCCGCTGCGCGACAAACGGCACGGCGGCTGGTACGCCTGCGTTAACGATGAGGGCGTGATGGATGCCTCCAAGCAGGGCTATCAGCACTTCTTCGTTCTGCTGGGCGCGGCGAGCGCCGTCACCACCGGCCACCCGCAGGCGCGCAGGCTGCTGGACGATGCCATCGAGGTGATTGAGCGCTACTTCTGGAGCGAGCAGGAGCAGATGTGCCTGGAGTCCTGGGATGAGGCCTTCAGCAAAACGGAAGATTACCGCGGCGGGAACGCCAACATGCACGCCGTGGAAGCTTTCCTCATCGTCTATGACGTGACCCACGACCGGAAATGGCTCGATCGCGCCCTGCGCATCGCCTCGGTGATTATTCACGACGTGGCGCGCAACGGAGAGTATCGCGTTAACGAGCATTTCGACGCGAACTGGAACCCAATCCGCGACTACAACATTGATAACCCTGCTCACCGCTTCCGCGCCTACGGCGGCACGCCGGGGCACTGGATCGAATGGGGCCGTCTGATGCTGCACCTGCGCGCCGCGCTGGAGGCTTGCTTTGAAACCCCACCGGAGTGGCTGCTGGAAGATGCGAAAGGGCTGTTCCACGCCACCATCCGCGACGCCTGGGCACCCGACGGGGCCGATGGGTTTGTCTACTCCGTGGGCTGGGACGGTAAGCCAATCGTGCGTGAACGCGTGCGCTGGCCAATCGTCGAGGCGATGGGCACGGCTTATGCGCTTTACACCGTGACCGGCGAGGCGCAGTACGAAGCCTGGTATCAGAAATGGTGGGATTACTGCATCAAGTACCTGATGGACTACGAAAACGGTTCCTGGTGGCAGGAGCTGGACACCAATAACGAAGTGACCACCAAAGTCTGGGACGGCAAGCAGGATATTTACCACCTGCTGCACTGCCTGGTAATCCCCCGCCTGCCGCTGGCACCGGGCTTAGCCCCTGCCGTAGCCGCTGGTTTACTGGATAGCCTGGCTAAATAATAAAGACGGAGTGTTTATGCGTACCCTACACAATATTGACCTGAAAAATAACGAAAGTGGCTTCACCCTGCGCTGGCAGGACCGTCTGATTTTATCCCACACAGTGGATGCCCCTTGCCTGTGGATTGGCGCAGGCGAGGCCGATATCGAGATGTTTCGCGGCAATTTCAGCATCAAGGACAAGCTCAACGAAAAGATTGCCCTGACGGACGCGACCGTCACGCAGCAAAGCGCAGGCTGGGCTATCCGCTTTACCCGCGGCGACGCGGTGAGCGCGACGCTGCTGGTGGGCGTCGATGCGGATGGCCGTCTCGAGCTGAAGCTTAAAAACGACGCCACCCGCTATAACCGCATCTGGCTGCGGCTGGCGGCGCAGCCGGAAGATCATATTTACGGCTGCGGCGAGCAGTTCTCGTACTTCGATCTGCGCGGCAAGCCGTTCCCGCTGTGGACCAGCGAGCAGGGCGTAGGCCGCAATAAGCAGACCTACGTCACCTGGCAGGCCGACTGCAAAGAGAACGCGGGCGGCGACTACTACTGGACCTTCTTCCCGCAGCCCACCTTTGTGAGCACTCAGAAGTACTACTGCCACGTGGACAACAGCTGCTACATGAACTTCGACTTCAGCGCGCCGGAGTTCCACGAGCTGGCGTTCTGGGAAGATAACGCCACGCTGCGCTTCGAATGTGCGCAAACTTACGTCGATCTACTGGAAAAACTCACCGGCCTGCTGGGGCGTCAGCCTGAACTACCGGACTGGGTTTACGACGGCGTGACGCTGGGTATTCAGGGCGGCACCGAAGTGTGCCAGCAAAAGCTCGACGCTATGCGCCAGGGCGGTGTGAAGGTAAACGGCATCTGGGCGCAGGACTGGTCCGGGATTCGCATGACCTCCTTCGGCAAACGCGTGATGTGGAACTGGAAGTGGAACAGCGAGCTGTATCCGCAGCTTGACGAGCGTATTGCGCAGTGGAAACAGGAAGGCGTGCAGTTCCTCTCCTATATCAACCCATACGTCGCCAGCGATAAAGATCTCTGCGAAGAAGCGGCAACGCGCGGCTATCTGACCAAAAACGCCGACGGTAAGGACTACCACGTCGAGTTCGGCGAGTTCTACGCGGGCGTTATCGACCTGACCAACCCGGAAGCCTACGGCTGGTACAAAGAGGTCATTAAAAAGAACCTGATCGCGCTGGGCTGCGGCGGCTGGATGGCCGATTTCGGTGAGTATCTGCCGACCGATACCTTCCTGCACAACGGCGTTAGCGCGGAGATCATGCATAACGCCTGGCCTGCCCTGTGGGCAAAATGTAACTACGAGGCGCTCCAGGAGACCGGCAAGCTCGGCGAGATCCTGTTCTTTATGCGTGCGGGCTACACCGGTAGCCAGAAGCACTCGGTGATGATGTGGGCGGGGGATCAGAACGTCGACTGGAGCCTGGACGACGGTCTGGCGTCCGTCGTACCTGCGGCCCTTTCGCTGGCGATGACCGGGCACGGCCTGCACCACAGCGACATCGGCGGCTATACGACGCTTTTCGAGATGAAGCGCAGCAAAGAGCTGCTCCTGCGCTGGTGCGACTTCAGCGCCTTTACGCCAATGATGCGCACCCACGAGGGCAACCGCCCTGGCGATAACTGGCAGTTCGACGGTGACGCGGAAACCATCGCGCACTTCGCGCGCATGACCACCGTCTTCACCACCCTGACGCCGTACATCAAAGCCGCCGTCACGCAGAATGCGAAAAGCGGCCTGCCGGTAATGCGCCCGCTGTTCCTGCACTACGAAGACGACGCACGTGCCTACACGCTGAAATATCAGTATCTGTTTGGCCGCGATCTGCTGGTGGCGCCGGTTCATGAAGAGGGTCGCCACGACTGGACGCTCTATCTGCCGCAGGACAGCTGGGTCAATGCGTGGACCGGGGAAACCTGCGATGGCGGCGACGTGACCGTTGATGCCCCGCTCGGCAAGCCGCCGGTGTTCTATCGCCAGCACAGCGACTGGGCAGATCTGTTTAGCTCCTTACGTCATATCTGATAAGGCTCGCCCGCAGGGAAACCTGCGGGCAGACGGAGAATAATAATGAGTCAACATACTTCCGATCCGGCAACCCTACGCCTGCCGTTTAAAGAAAAACTCGCCTACGGGATGGGCGACCTCGGATCTAACATCCTGCTGGATATCGGCACGCTGTATCTGCTGAAGTTTTACACCGACGTGCTGGGCCTGCCGGGCACCTACGGCGGGATCATCTTCCTGATTGCGAAGTTCTTTACCGCCTTCACCGACATGGGGACCGGGATCATGCTCGACTCCCGGCGCAAGATTGGCCCGAAAGGGAAATTCCGCCCGTTCGTGCTCTACGCGGCGTTCCCGGTGACCCTCCTGGCGATTGCCAACTTCGTCGGCACGCCGTTTGAAATCACCGGTAAAACGGTGATGGCGACGGTGCTGTTTATGCTGTACGGCCTGTTCTTCAGCATGATGAACTGCTCCTACGGCGCGATGGTGCCGGCCATTACCAAAAACCCGGACGAGCGCGCCTCGCTGGCCGCCTGGCGTCAGGGCGGCGCCACGCTGGGCCTGCTGCTCTGTACCGTGGGCTTTGTGCCGGTGATGAACCTGATCGAGGGCAACGACCAGCTTGGCTATATCTTTGCCGCGACCCTCTTCTCGCTGTTCGGCCTGTTCTTTATGTGGTGGTGCTATAAGGGCGTGACCGAGCGTTACGTCGAGACGCAGCCTGCAAACCCGACGCAAAAGCCGGGGCTGCTGCAGTCGTTTCGCGCCATCGCCGGGAACCGTCCGCTGTTTATCCTGTGCATCGCTAACCTGTGCACGCTGGGCGCCTTTAACGTCAAACTCGCCATCCAGGTCTACTACACGCAGTACGTGCTGAACGACCCGATCCTGCTGTCGTACATGGGCTTCTTCAGCATGGGCTGCATTTTTATCGGCGTCTTTATGATGCCCGGCGCGGTGCGGCGCTTCGGCAAGAAAAAGGTCTACATCAGCGGGCTGATGATCTGGGTGGCGGGCGATCTGCTCAACTATTTCTTCGGTGGCGGCTCGGTGAGCTTTGTGGCGTTCTCCTGCCTGGCGTTCTTTGGCTCCGCGTTTGTGAACAGCCTGAACTGGGCGCTGGTATCCGATACCGTGGAATACGGCGAGTGGCGCACCGGCATGCGCTCAGAGGGGACGGTCTATACCGGCTTTACCTTCTTCCGGAAGGTATCCCAGGCGCTGGCGGGCTTTTTCCCGGGGATCATGCTCACCCAGATCGGCTATGTGCCCAACGTGGTGCAATCCGCCGGAACGGTTGAAGGGCTGCGGCAGCTGATATTTATCTACCCGAGCCTGCTGGCGATCATCACCATCGTGGCGATGGGCTGCTTCTATAACCTCAACGAGAAGATGTATGTGCGCATTGTTGAAGAGATTGAACTGCGCAAACGTACGGCCTAAATGACGAGATAGAGCGCCCGGCTGGGCGCTCTGAGGATCGACCATGACACATAACAGTGATCCGTTAACCCTGAAATTGAGCCTGCGAGAGAAGTGCGCCTACGGGATGGGCGATTTTGGCTCGAACCTGATGCTGTGTATTGGCACGCTGTATTTGCTGAAGTTTTACACGGACGAACTGGGCATGCCTGCGTTCTATGGCGGCATTATTTTCCTGGTGGCAAAGTTTTTTACCGCGTTTACCGACATGCTGACCGGCGTACTGCTGGACTCCCGACGTAACATCGGCGCGCGGGGAAAATTCAGGCCGTTCATTCTTTACGCCTCCGTTCCGGTGGCGCTGGTGGCGACGGCGCAGTTTATGGCCAACGACTTTAGCCTGACGGTGAAAACGGCCCTCGCCACCGTGCTCTTCATGATGTTTGGCCTCTGCTATAGCCTGATGAACTGCGCCTACGGAGCGATGGTCCCGGCCATCACCAAAAACCCGAACGAGCGCGCGCAGCTTGCGGCATGGCGTCAGGGCGGCGCTACGGTGGGGCTGTTGCTCTGCACCGTCGGCTTTATGCCCATCCAGGCGCTGTTCGTCAGCCAGCCCTCCCTCGGTTATCTGGTGGCCGCGCTGGTGTTCGTTACCGGCGGCCTGTTCTGCATGTGGTGGTGCTACAGCGGCGTGAAAGAACGCTACGTGGAGCTTACGCCCGATCACCATAAGCCCGGCATTCTGAAATCGTTCTGCGCGATTTTCCGCAATCCACCGCTGCTGGTGCTGTGCATCGCCAATCTGTGTACCCTCGCCGCCTTCAACATCAAGCTGGCGATCCAGGTTTATTACACCCAGTACGTGCTGAACGATCTGCATCTGCTGTCGTGGATGGGCTTTTTCAGCATGGGCTGCATTCTGATTGGCGTGTTTCTGGTCCCCGGCGCGGTGAAGCGCTTTGGCAAGAAGCCGGTCTATCTGGGCGGGCTGACGCTGTGGGCAGTGGGCGACGTGCTGAACTTCTTCTGGGGGACCAGCTCCCTGCTGTTCGTGCTGTTTTCCTGCATGGCCTTCTTCGGCACGGCATTTGTGAACAGCCTGAACTGGGCGCTGGTGCCGGATACCGTCGATTACGGCGAGTGGAAAACCGGCATTCGCGCCGAAGGGTCGGTTTACACCGGCTATACCTTCTCGCGCAAAATCTCCGCCGCGCTCGCAGGTTTCCTGCCCGGCATCATGCTGACCCAGATTGGCTACGTTCCCCATGCGGTACAGAGCGCGGGCACGCTGCTGGGTTTGCGTCAGCTGATTTTCCTCTGGCCGTGCGGTCTGGCGATTGTCGCCGCCGTGACCATGGGGCTGTTTTATAAACTCAACGAAGCGCGCTTCGCCTTTATTATCGAGGAGATTGGAAAACGGAAAAAACAAACCGCGAATACCCCTGAGATAACCACCAACAATAAAGCGTCAGCAGTCACTTTATAACTATAAATCCGGCCATTATGTCCTTCCTGTTTATCAGGAGGGAGGCCTTTCTGTACCTGATACATGGACAAATTATGAAAAGAATCATCACTGTACTGATCGTGTCGTCTGTGTCCTGCCCGGTATTTGCCGGGGCCTATGTCGAAACCCGCGAAGCCTACAATACGGCTTCTGAGCTGCACGAGGTGATCCTGCGTGCGGGCTATAACTTCGATATGGGCGCGGGGCTGATGTTTACCAACGCCTATAACGTGGGCAAATGGGATGAGCTTAAGCACAGCTATAACGAAATAGAGGGGTGGTATCCGCTCTTTAAACCGACCGACAAACTCACCTTCCAGCCCGGCGGGTTGATTAACGACAGCAGCGCGGGGTCCGGTGGCGCAGTTTATTTAGATACCAACTACAAATTTACGGACTGGTTTAATCTGACGTTCCGCTATCGCTATAACCATAACAATTACGATACGCCGGACTATAACGGGCAGATGGATAAAAACGACACGCACGAATTTGCCAACTACTGGAATTTCAAAGTGACGGATGCGTTTTTCTACACCTTTGAACCGCACTTTTTCCAGCGGGTGAATGATTACCACAGCAAAAATGGCAAAGATCATCACTGGGAAATTACCAATAAATTCAGCTATAAGATCGACAGAAACTGGCTGCCGTACCTCGAATTACAGTGGCTGGATAGATGGAATGACTACAACCGGGAGCAGTACCGAATCCGCCTGGGGTTACGGTATTCGTTCTAATAAAAAAGCCGCTGAGGGATCAGCGGCTTTTTTTACTACGGATTGACCGTATTAGTCTTCTTTCGCACCGCGCATAGCACGTTTACGATCGTTCTCGGTCAGGTGACGCTTACGGATACGAATTGACTGTGGCGTCACTTCTACCAGTTCGTCATCATCGATGAACTCCAGAGCCTGCTCCAGCGTCATCTTGATCGGCGGAACCAGAACCGTTGCTTCGTCAGTACCGGACGCACGCATGTTGGTCAGTTTCTTACCGGTCAGGCAGTTTACGGTCAGGTCGTTAGAACGACTGTGAATACCGATGATCTGGCCTTCGTAAACTTCAGCACCGTGACCCAGGAACAGCTTACCGCGATCCTGCAGGCCGAACAGCGCAAACGCAACCGCTTTACCCTGACCGTTGGAGATCAGCACGCCGTTGTTACGCTGGCCCACTTCGCCCGGACGAACGTCGTCGTAGTGGCTGAAGGTGGAGTACAGCAGGCCGGTACCGGAGGTCATGGTCATGAACTCAGAACGGAAGCCGATCAGGCCGCGGCTTGGGATCACGTAGTCGAGACGTACGCGGCCTTTGCCATCTGGATTCATGTTTTTCAGGTCGCCTTTACGCTCGCCCAGCGCCTGCATCACAGAACCCTGGTGCTGCTCTTCAACGTCCAGCGTGACGTTTTCGAACGGCTCTTGTTTACGGCCGTCGATTTCGCGGAAGATAACTTTCGGACGGGAAACCGCCATCTCGAAACCTTCACGACGCATGTTTTCGATCAGAACAGACAGGTGCAGCTCACCACGACCAGAAACGCGGAACGCATCAGCGTCTTCGGTTTCTTCAACGCGCAGCGCAACGTTGTGCACCAGCTCTTTGTTCAGGCGGTCAAGGATCTGACGAGAGGTAACGAACTTACCTTCTTTGCCACAGAACGGAGAGGTGTTGACGTTGAAGAACATAGAAACGGTTGGTTCATCAACGGACAGGGCTGGCAGCGCTTCGACGTTCTGCGGATCGCAGATGGTGTCGGAGATGTTCAGTTCACCCAGACCGGTGATCGCGATGATGTCGCCCGCTTCAGCGATGTCGCTCTCGATACGCTCAAGACCCAGGTGAGTCAGTACTTTACCGACTTTACCGTTACGGGTTTTGCCTTCGCTATCGATGATAGTGACCTGCTGGTTAGGCTTCACTTTACCGCGCTTGATACGGCCAATGCCGATAACGCCAACGTAGTTGTTGTAGTCGAGCTGGGAGATCTGCATCTGCAGGGTGCCTTCCAGGTCAACGTTTGGCGCAGGGACACGGTCAACAATCGCCTGATACAGCGGGGTCATGTCTTCAGCCATGTCTTCGTGGTCCAGACCTGCGATACCGTTCAGTGCAGAAGCGTAAACGATAGGGAAGTCCAGCTGCTCGTCGGTCGCGTCGAGGTTAACGAACAGGTCGAATACCTGGTCAACAACCCAGTCAGGACGCGCGCCAGGGCGGTCAACTTTGTTGATAACAACGATTGGCTTCAGACCATGGGCAAAAGCTTTTTTGGTCACGAAGCGCGTCTGTGGCATTGGGCCATCCATTGCGTCAACGACCAGCAGAACGGAGTCTACCATGGACATTACACGTTCAACTTCACCACCGAAGTCGGCGTGCCCTGGGGTATCAACGATGTTGATACGGTAGTCATTCCATTTAATCGCGGTGTTTTTCGCGAGGATAGTAATCCCACGCTCTTTCTCCAAATCGTTGGAGTCCATCACGCGTTCTTGGGTTTCGGCACGTGCATCAAACGTACCGGATTGCTGCAGCAGCTTATCAACCAGGGTAGTTTTACCATGGTCAACGTGCGCGATGATGGCGATGTTACGCAAATTTTCGATCACAACTTTGCCTCAGGCATTTAGAAATAGCGCGTTATTGTACACGGATTAATCGCACTACAAAACAGGATCACAAACATCCCCCGCAAACAAGTATTGCAGAGATGCTTTGTGATCGCTTTCACGGAGCGGTAAAAGGGCACTTTAACGTAAATTGCACCAATATGGTGCTCAATGTTCACAATGAAGCACTATACTGGTGCAACAAATCCATCATGGTGCAGCCCTTTTGCACTATGGTGCGCATGATAACGCCTTTTTGGGGTGTTTTAAAAGTTGGCACAGATTTCGCTTTATAAAAAATACATGGCAACAGCCAGTACAAACAGAAATTGAAGACCTCGTTACCACGACGACAATGACCAATCTGGAGAGTTAAGTATGTCCGCTGAACACGTTTTGACGATGCTGAACGAACATGAAGTGAAGTTTGTTGATCTGCGCTTCACCGATACCAAAGGTAAAGAACAGCACGTCACAATCCCTGCTCATCAGGTGAACGCCGAATTCTTTGAAGAAGGCAAAATGTTTGACGGCTCCTCCATTGGTGGCTGGAAAGGCATTAACGAATCCGACATGGTTCTGATGCCAGACGCAACCACTGCGGTCATTGATCCGTTCTTCGAAGAACCAACCCTGATCATCCGCTGCGACATCCTCGAGCCAGGCACGCTGCAGGGCTACGACCGCGACCCACGTTCTATCGCTAAACGCGCTGAAGAGTACCTGCGTTCTACCGGCATCGCGGACACCGTTCTGTTCGGGCCAGAGCCAGAGTTCTTCCTGTTCGACGACATCCGCTTCGGTGCCTCTATTTCCGGTTCCCACGTGGCTATCGACGACATCGAAGGTGCATGGAACTCTTCCACCAAATACGAAGGTGGTAACAAAGGTCACCGTCCTGGTGTGAAAGGCGGTTACTTCCCTGTTCCTCCGGTCGACTCTGCACAGGACATCCGTTCCACCATGTGTCTGGTGATGGAAGAGATGGGCCTGGTTGTTGAAGCGCACCACCACGAAGTGGCGACTGCTGGTCAGAACGAAGTGGCAACCCGCTTCAACACCATGACCAAAAAAGCGGACGAAATTCAGATCTACAAATACGTTGTGCACAACGTTGCGCACCGTTTCGGTAAAACCGCGACCTTCATGCCAAAACCAATGTTTGGCGATAACGGTTCCGGTATGCACTGCCACATGTCTCTGTCCAAGAACGGTACCAACCTGTTCTCTGGCGACAAATACGCTGGTCTGTCCGAGCAGGCGCTGTATTACATCGGTGGTGTTATCAAACACGCTAAAGCGATCAACGCCCTGGCGAACCCAACCACCAACTCCTACAAGCGTCTGGTCCCGGGCTACGAAGCACCAGTAATGCTGGCCTACTCTGCGCGTAACCGTTCTGCTTCTATCCGTATCCCGGTGGTAGCTTCTCCGAAAGCGCGTCGTATCGAAGTGCGCTTCCCGGACCCAGCGGCTAACCCATACCTGTGCTTCGCAGCACTGCTGATGGCCGGTCTGGACGGTATCAAGAACAAGATCCACCCGGGCGAAGCGATGGACAAAAACCTGTACGACCTGCCGCCAGAAGAAGCGAAAGAGATCCCACAGGTTGCGGGTTCTCTGGAAGAAGCCCTGCAGGCGCTGGACGCAGACCGCGAGTTCCTGACCGCAGGTGGCGTATTCACTGACGACGCTATCGATGCCTACATCGCTCTGCGTACTGAAGAGAACGACCGCGTGCGTATGACTCCGCATCCGGTTGAGTTCGAACTGTACTACAGCGTTTAATTTAGTTGTTTTACCCGGCGTGAAAAGCGCCGGGGGTAGTTGCCGTGGAAACTTTTAGCCCATCTCCGGATGGGCTTTTTTCTCCACCAACAACCTGATCTCACGCGCTTTTTACGCCGAAACCGCTATACTGCACTAAAATAGTGCAACTACTCCAGGAGACTGCTGAATGGCAACTGGCACGCTGCCCGATGCTGGGCAGATCCTCAATTCTTTAATTAACAGTATTTTGCTGGTCGACGACGAGCTGGCCGTCCATTACGCCAACCCGGCGGCGCAACAGCTGCTCGCCCAGAGTTCACGCAAACTGTTTGGCACCCCGCTTCCTGAGTTGTTGAGCTATTTTTCGCTGAATATTGGCCTGATGCAGGAAAGCTTGCAGGCCGGCCAGGGGTTTACCGATAACGAAGTGACGCTGGTGATCGACGGGCGCTCGCACATTCTGTCGCTTACCGCGCAACGACTTCCCGAGGGAATGATCCTGCTCGAAATGGCGCCGATGGATAACCAGCGTCGCCTGAGCCAGGAACAGCTGCAGCATGCGCAGCAAATTGCCGCCCGTGACCTGGTGCGTGGTCTGGCGCATGAAATCAAAAACCCGCTGGGTGGGTTACGCGGCGCGGCACAGCTTCTGACCAAAGCGCTGCCCGACCCCGCGCTGGCGGAGTACACCAACGTCATCATTGAGCAGGCGGACCGCCTGCGTAACCTGGTTGATCGCCTTCTTGGGCCGCAGCAGCCCGGCATGCACGTTTCAGAAAGCATCCATAAAGTGGCTGAACGGGTGGTGAAGCTTGTCTCCATGGAACTGCCGGAGAACGTCACGCTGGTGCGTGATTACGACCCCAGCCTGCCGGAACTGGCGCATGACCCCGATCAGATTGAGCAGGTACTGCTGAATATTGT
Organism: Enterobacter sp. 296B2; assembly: GCF_034106185.1. Lineage (NCBI taxonomy): Bacteria > Pseudomonadati > Pseudomonadota > Gammaproteobacteria > Enterobacterales > Enterobacteriaceae > Enterobacter > Enterobacter sp. 296B2. Next base: position 38,160 of record NZ_JAWNCA010000032.1, read on the forward strand.
GCGCAATGCCCTGCAGGCGCTGGGGCCGGAAGGCGGCGAGATTATTTTACGCACCCGCACCGCCTTCCAGCTCACGCTGCACGGCGTGCGCTATCGTCTGGCGGCCCGTATCGACGTTGAGGATAACGGTCCCGGTATTCCTGCGCATCTGCAGGACACCCTGTTCTACCCGATGGTAAGCGGGCGCGAAGGCGGTACGGGTCTGGGCTTATCTATCGCCCGCAGCTTGATCGATCAGCACTCCGGAAAAATTGAATTTACCAGTTGGCCGGGACATACCGAGTTTTCGGTTTTCCTGCCGATTAAAAAATAAAGGTGACGTTTATGCAACGAGGGATAGTCTGGGTAGTCGATGACGATAGCTCCATCCGTTGGGTGCTTGAACGCGCGCTCACAGGGGCAGGATTAAGCTGCACGACGTTTGAGAGCGGCAGCGAAGTGCTCGACGCACTCACCACCAAAACGCCAGATGTTCTGCTTTCGGATATCCGTATGCCGGGCATGGACGGGCTGGCGCTGTTAAAGCAGATCAAACAACGCCACCCGATGCTTCCGGTCATCATAATGACCGCGCACTCCGATCTGGATGCCGCGGTGAGCGCCTATCAGCAAGGGGCGTTTGATTACCTGCCCAAACCGTTTGATATCGACGAAGCGGTGGCGCTGGTTGAGCGCGCGATTAGCCACTACCAGGAGCAGCAACAGCCCCGCCACGCGCCCGATTTTGGGCCAACGACGGACATCATCGGCGAAGCGCCGGCGATGCAGGACGTATTTCGCATTATTGGCCGTCTGTCCCGCTCGTCCATCAGCGTATTGATTAACGGTGAATCGGGAACCGGTAAAGAGCTGGTGGCGCATGCGTTACATCGCCACAGCCCGCGGGCAAAAGCGCCGTTCATCGCCCTGAATATGGCGGCGATCCCGAAGGATTTGATTGAATCCGAGCTGTTCGGCCATGAAAAAGGTGCGTTTACCGGCGCGAATACCATTCGCCAGGGGCGCTTTGAGCAGGCTGACGGCGGCACGCTGTTCCTGGACGAGATTGGCGATATGCCGCTGGACGTTCAGACCCGCCTGCTGCGCGTGCTGGCCGATGGGCAGTTTTATCGCGTGGGCGGCTATGCGCCGGTGAAGGTGGACGTGCGCATTATCGCCGCGACGCACCAGAACCTGGAGCTGCGCGTGCAGGAGGGGAAATTCCGTGAGGATTTATTCCACCGTCTGAACGTCATTCGCGTTCATCTGCCGCCGCTGCGCGAGCGTCGGGAAGATATTCCCCGCCTGGCGCGTCATTTCCTGCAGGTTGCCGCCCGCGAGCTGGGCGTGGAAGCCAAGCAGCTGCACCCGGAAACCGATGCCGCCCTCACCCGCCTGGCGTGGCCGGGCAACGTCCGTCAGCTGGAAAACACCTGCCGCTGGTTAACCGTGATGGCCGCCGGACAGGAAGTGCTGATTCAGGATTTACCGGCCGAGCTGTTTGAGGCCACCGCGCCAGAAAGCAGTACCGGACACGCGCTGCCGGACAGCTGGGCGACGCTGCTGGCGCAGTGGGCCGACCGCGCGCTGCGTTCCGGTCATCAAAACCTGCTGTCTGAGGCTCAGCCCGAGATGGAGCGTACGCTGTTGACCACCGCGCTTCGTCATACGCAGGGCCATAAGCAGGAAGCCGCTCGCCTGCTGGGATGGGGACGTAATACCCTGACGCGCAAGCTTAAAGAGCTGGGAATGGAGTAAGATTCCCCGAAGTGTAAAGGTTATTAATTGAGCGCAAATTGCCGTTATTTTGCGCTTTACTGTTCCGATGAGTTTTGTATGATCGTGCCCGGAAATCGAGGGTGGAGATCATGCTGGAAACATTAGTCAATATGCTCTCTAGCGGAGCAGTTGAAAGCCACACGCCACAAACCGCCGTTGCGGCGGTGCTGTGTGCGGCGCTGGTTGGGCTGTTTAGCTAGCGGGGTTGAACGTAAAAGCCGGGTGGCGGCTTCGCCTTACCCGGCCTACGTTTCGTGCTTTTGCGATTTAAATCACCCGCGAGAACTGCTGCAGTCGCGCTTTCTGGCGCAGATACGCGTCAAAGCACATGCAGATGTTACGGATCAACAGACGCCCTTTCGGCGTGACCTCAATTGAACTCTCCGACACATCCACCAGCCTGTCTTTAGCCAGCGGCGCCAGAAGCTCCAGGTCTTGTGCAAAATAATCGCTGAATTTCAGATCCCACTGTGCTTCCACGTCGCTAAAGTCGAGACGAAAGTTGCAGATAAGCGCTTTAATCACATCACGACGAATGCAGTCGTCACGGGTCAGCGCGATGCCGCGCCACAGCGCGTTGCCGGTTTCATCTACCTGCTGGTAGTAGAGCTTCAGCTCTTTCTGGTTCTGCGCGTAGCAGTCACCAATCATGCTGATGGCAGAGACGCCCATGCCGAGCAGATCGGTATCGCCCTGGGTGGTGTAACCCTGGAAGTTGCGGTGCAGTACCCCTTCGCGCTGGGCAATGGCCAGCTCGTCGTCCGGACGGGCAAAGTGATCCATGCCGATAAACTGATAGCCGCTCTCGGTCAGCGAGGTGATGGTTTCCTGCAGGATATCCAGCTTCTGCTGGGCAGAAGGCAGATCCGCATCTTTGATTTTGCGCTGAGCGGCGAATAGCGTCGGCAGGTGCGCGTAGTTAAAGACGCTGAGGCGGTCCGGGCTGAGTTCAGCCACGCGCTTCAGCGTAAAGGCGAAGCTCTCCGGCGTCTGCTTTGGCAGGCCGTAAATCAGGTCGATGTTGGTCGAGGTAAAGCCGATGTCACGTGCGTGGTTGAGTAAGGCGAAGATAAACTCTTCGTCCTGCTCGCGGTTCACCAGACGCTGGACCTCTTTATTGAAATCCTGCACGCCCATGCTCAGCCGGTTGAAGCCTTCCGCGCGTAAATGATCCAGGACATTCAGCTCAATTTCACGCGGATCGACTTCGATCGAGATTTCGGCGTCGTCTTTAAAATTGAAATTTCCGCGCAGCAGCGTCATCAGACGGCTTATTTGCGCCTTATTCAGATAGGTTGGCGTGCCGCCGCCCCAGTGAAGCTGGCTGACGTGACGGCCAACAAAAAGCGGCGCGCGGTGCACAACTTCCTGTTCGAGCGCATCCAGGTATTGGTCGGCCTTATGCTGCTGACGGGTCACGATTTTATTGCAGCCGCAGAAGTAGCAGAGCTTATGGCAGAACGGAATATGGACGTAGAGCGACAGCGGGCGCTCAGGATAGCGCGCGACGGCCTGCTGAAAATCCGCCTCGCCGAAGGCATCGGAGAACTCCAGCGCAGTGGGGTATGACGTGTAACGCGGCCCGGAATAGTTATACTTCTGGATTAGGGCCAAATCCCAGTCGATAGTTGGTGCTGACATGCTCACTCCTTCCGTTGGTGTCGCGTTCGTATACGGCGGCCCGTTCTGGCCCCATCGCGAGCCATCATTCGGGTGCGCAGCCACTTCTGTCGCCGCGACAACCGCCGTAGTTTAACGAATAACCACACCAGATAACATATAACCGGAAGGGTTATAAGCAGGACTATCGTGCCTGCCGGGTGCAAATGTTAGTTTCCACCTTTCAGAAGACGCATCATATCTTCCTTCTTTTCGTCTTCTTCTTCGTCGTCTTCGTCATCGTAAGACAGACCGAGTTTCTGCATCAGCTCATCAATGCGGTCCAGTTTAGCATCCACCCATGACTGCTCTTCTGCGGTCAGGGTTTCACCCTCTTCAAGACGTTCCAGCAGCGCGTCCAGGCGCTCATCGTTCTCCAGCATATCCAGCTCAGCCTGCGGTGAAAGCATAGGTTTCTCGCTCTTTGGTTTGTGCTGCTTAGTGACCGGGGTGTCTGTCACGCCCAGCGGAATGGGAGTTTTACTGCCGATACGAGCATCTTTCTGCTGCTTGCTTTTTGCAGAAGCGCCCGCTGCACCACCGCCGTTTGCACGGCTACCCGCAGCATGGCCACGATGTTTCTTATCGCGTTTGCGATCGCGCGCTTCCTGGTTCAGTTCTTCGCGCGTTTTGCGGCGTGCTTTTGCAGGGCGTTTCGCACCCGCAGCGGAGGTTGGTTTTTTCATGATGTTTTATCTTTAAGTCGTTTTCTTCAGTATAGAATTGCGGCGAAATCTAGCAGAAAGCAAGCAAAGAAAAAAGGCGACAGAGCAATCTGTCGCCTTTTTTCCTGACTCACAACCCTTAGCGGGTCAGACATTCCATGTTTACCAACAACACACCCTGTTTATCCTTTGGCTGATACCGTCCGTGTATGGTTCCATTTCCTGTTAAAACGCCTCCTGGCGCTGGTCGTCCTGACAGTCCTGCGTCTTCGCCTCCTGGCGCTCCTGACCCTAATCCTTAAGTCGAATTCCTGTTGGCTTCCTCGCCCTGACGCATACTTTACCTTGTTCGCTTAAACTGACAAGCAACGAAACGGTACAAAAAGAGATTTTCAGACAATTACCCGGAAATAAGCTTATGATTTAAAACAGTTTGACTTTTTTGGCACCTGCGAATTCTCTGAAATCTCCCATAGCAACATTAGCCGATCTCTCACAACGCTTCGGGCTTTCGCCTGCAGGCGCCGTGCAATGAGAAAAGCCTTTTGCCCGCATTCGGGTATAATCCCCCCAGATTACGATTTTTGGAGACGACCACGTGACTACCTGGAATTACCAACAGACGCATTTTGTCACCAGTGCGCCCGATATTCGCCACCTGCCTTCTGATACCGGTATTGAAGTGGCATTTGCTGGCCGCTCAAATGCGGGGAAGTCCAGCGCCCTGAATACGCTGACCAATCAGAAGAACCTGGCGCGTACCTCAAAAACACCTGGCCGTACCCAGCTGATTAACCTTTTTGAAGTCGCTGAAGGCAAACGCCTGGTCGACTTGCCGGGATACGGTTATGCGCAGGTGCCAGAAGAGATGAAGATCAAATGGCAGCGTGCGCTGGGCGAATACCTGGAAAAACGCATGTGCCTGAAAGGTCTGGTGGTGTTGATGGACATTCGTCACCCGCTAAAAGATCTCGATCAGCAGATGATCGACTGGGCCGTAGCAAGCGATATTGCCGTGCTGGTGCTGCTGACGAAAGCCGATAAGCTGGCAAGCGGCGCGCGTAAAGCGCAGGTGAATATGGTTCGCGAAGCGGTACTGGCCTTTAATGGCGATGTACAGGTTGAGCCCTTCTCTTCGCTGAAAAAACAGGGCGTTGACAAGCTGCGTCAGAAGCTCGATAGCTGGTTTAACGAGCTGGAACCCGCAACAGAAGCGGAAGCAGAGTAAAACCGAGCGCGGCAATGTCCGCGCTTTTTTTTGACGGAACTTTTCTTTGCCGCAATAAAAAACGCCCCAGTCATTACTGACTGGGGCGGCTAAAATATTCAGCCAAATCCGATTACGTGAAGTAAAAGGTCTGAAAGATAGAACATCTTACCTCTGTACCCTACGTCGATAACTCTACCCCTTTTTTTGCTGTAGAAAAAGCACTTTTTGTAGTTTTTTTTCATTCTTTACATAGGGAATTCTAATGATCGTCACAAAACGCGCTTTGTTATGTTGCTAACTTACATAAAAAGCGCGTTATTCATTGAACCTTTAGTGAGCCTGATCCCAGTTTTCACCACTTCCCACTTCCACCAGCAACGGCACGTCTAGCGTCATGCTGCTTTCCATGAGTTCGTGGATCTTTTTCGACACAGTATCGAGATCGTCTTTGTGCACTTCAAACACCAGTTCATCGTGTACCTGCATGATCATTTTCACGCGCGGCTTCTCTTTCTCCAGCCAGGCATCAACGGCAATCATGGCGCGCTTGATGATGTCCGCCGCGGTTCCCTGCATCGGGGCGTTGATCGCCGCACGTTCTGCGCCAGCGCGGCGGGCCGCGTTGCTGGATTTGATGTCCGGGAGATAGAGACGACGGCCATCCAGGGTTTCAACGTAGCCTTTCTCTTTCGCCTGCGCGCGGGTACGTTCCATATATTCCAGCACGCCCGGGTAGCGTTCGAAGTAGAGATCCATATACTTCTGCGACTCTTTACGCGGAATGTTGAGCTGGCGAGAAAGACCAAACGCGCTCATGCCGTAGATCAGACCGAAGTTGATCGCTTTTGCACTGCGGCGCTGTTCGTTGGTCACGCTCTCCAGCGGCAAACCAAAGACCTCCGCCGCGGTCGCACGGTGGATGTCTTTCCCTTCCGCAAATGCCGTCAGCAGACCTTTGTCACGGGACAGATGCGCCATAATGCGCAGTTCGATTTGCGAGTAGTCAGCCGAGACAATCAGGTAATCCTCCGGGGCGATGAAAGCCTGACGAATGCGGCGCCCTTCTTCATTACGCACCGGGATGTTCTGCAGGTTAGGATCGGTTGACGAGAGGCGTCCCGTGGCCGCGACAGCCTGATGATACGACGTGTGCACGCGACCCGTTTTCGGGTTGATCATCAGCGGAAGTTTGTCCGTGTAGGTAGACTTAAGCTTTGCGAGACCGCGGTACTCCAGAATCACTTTTGGCAGCGGGTAGTCCAGCGCCAGCTCTTCCAGCACCTCTTCTGAGGTTGACGGTGCGCCGCCAGGGGTTTTCTTCAGCGGCTTGATGCCCTGCTTTTCAAACAGGATGGTTTGCAGCTGCTTCGGTGAAGAAAGGTTAAACGGCTCGCCTGCAAGATCGTGCGCTTTCTGCTCAAGCTCGGTCAGACGCTGCGCCAGCTCCCCGGAGTGGTTATGCAGCACCGTTGGGTCTATTTTCACGCCGTTACGTTCAATCCGTGACAGCACGGGCACCAGCGGCATCTCGATATGCTGGAACACGTTCAGCGGACCTTCATGCTTCTGCAGTTTTGGCCACATCTTCAGGTGCAGCTGCAGCGTGACGTCGGCGTCTTCCGCCGCGTAGCGCCCTGCTTCTTCAAGAGCGATCTGGTTAAATGTGAGCTGATTTTTCCCTTTACCGGCAATCTCTTCAAAGGTGATGGTTTTGTGCTTGAGCCAGCGGTCAGATAAGGAATCCATATCATGACGACCCGCGACGCTGTCCAGAATGTAAGATTCGAGCATAGTGTCGAAGGCAATCCCGCGCAGTTCAATGCCGTAGTTCTGCAGAATACCGCGGTCGTACTTGAGGTTTTGCCCGACCTTGAGCGCCTTTTCATCTTCCAGAATCGGCTTCAGCAGCTCAAGCACGCGCTCGCGGGAGATCTGCTCCGGCGCATCCAGGTAGTCGTGCGCCACAGGAACGTAGGCGGCAATACCCGGCTCTGTCGCGAAGGACAATCCCACCATATTGGCTGAGATGTTGTCGAGGCTGTCAGTTTCGGTGTCAAAGGCAAAGACCGGCGCTTTTTTCAGTTTCTCGATCAAGGCGATCAGCTGTGACTCTTCCAGAACGGTTTCGTAGTTGTCGAAGGAGAGCGCAGCGGCTTCTTCTTCCGCCTGCTCTTCGGCATCAACGACAATCGTCTCCTTCGGCTTCGCAGCTGGTTTGGCCCCTTTTGCCTGCAGCCATTTACCGGCTTCCACGTCAGTGGTCCAGCGCTTGAATTCGTATTTCTTAAACAGGCTCAGCAGGTCGTCAGCGGAAGGCTGTTGCACTTCCAGCTGCTCACAGCCCAGCTCCAGTTCCACATCGGTTTTAATCGTTGCCAGCTTATAGGAGAGATAAGCCACCTCTTTGTTCTCTTCCAGCTTCCCGGCCATGGTTTTTGCGCCACGGAAGGAAAGGCTGGCGATTTTGTCTGATTCCGCGTAGAGCGTGTCCAGACCACCCAGCCCCTGGAGCAGCGCCTGCGCGGTTTTTTCACCAACGCCGGGGACGCCAGGGATGTTATCCGAGGAGTCACCCATCAACGCGAGGAAGTCGATAATGAGCTCTGGCGGCACGCCATACTTAGTGACCACTTCTTCCGGCCCCAGAATGGTGTTGGTCATGGTGTTTATCAGGGTGATACCTGGCGTCACCAGCTGGGCCATATCTTTATCGCCGGTGCTGATCAGTACCGGACGGCCCATTTTTTCCGCTTCACGCGCCAGCGTACCGATGACGTCGTCGGCTTCCACGCCAGAGACGGCCAGCAGCGGCAGGCCCATTGCTTTCACCATGGCGTGCAGCGGTTCAATCTGCGCACGCAGATCGTCAGGCATTGGCGGACGATGGGATTTGTAATGCTCAAACAGCTCATCGCGGAAGGTTTTGCCTTTCGCATCAAAAACGACAGCCGCATGGGTGGGTTGGTACTGAAGGATCAGGCTGCGCAGCATGTTCAGCACGCCGTACATTGCGCCGGTAGGTTCCCCTGCGCTATTGGTCAGAGGAGGAAACGCATGGTACGCCCGATACAGGTAAGAAGAGCCGTCGACGAGAATAAGTGGGTTTTCTGGGATCTGAACCATAATGTCCGTGCCTTTAATCAATTTATGCGTAAAGGATGCCACAGAAGGATGAAAACATCAGTTATTCAGGTTCGATACAGGAAAAGATTTTGCGATCGTGAGGATCGCTCGCAAAACTCAAACTGTGGATAAGTTTGTGAATATTTTCACTTCAAATGAAAAACAGGTGCTAAATACAGCTATGCGTTGAGAATAAATCATTACATATCAGCTTGTTAAACACTAACACTGTATGATAATAGCCTGATGGTGACAATTTAGTCTATGTGGATATAAGTCCTGAATAGCGCACAGTATTAGAGAAATCTTCTGCGTCAGGGGAAAAGCCGTCAATTGAAGACATGAAAGCGCCATTATTTTGTCATTTTTCTGATAAAATCAGCGCCCAGCGCCGAATTATCGGCCGCTTCATTAAAGCTAACCACCTGAAAAAGCTCATCATGTCGAAATTGCTCGCTGCAATAACATTACCGCTAAGCATCATTTTAACTATTCTGGTGACGATTGCCTGTTCTGTGCCGATCATTATCGCCGGGATCGTTAAACTGCTGCTGCCTGTGCCTGCGGTGTGGCGATCCGTCTCTGCGTTTTGTAATTTCATGATGTATTGCTGGTGTGAAGGACTGGCGATCCTGCTGTGCCTGAACCCGCATCTGAAGTGGGATATCGAAGGGCTGGAGAGCCTGAACAAAAAGAACTGGTACCTGCTGATTTGCAATCACCACAGCTGGGCAGACATCGTGGTGTTATGCGTGCTTTTCCGCAAACATATCCCGATGAACAAATACTTCCTGAAGCAGCAGCTCGCCTGGGTGCCTTTTATCGGGCTGGCCTGCTGGGCCCTCGATATGCCATTTATGAAACGCTATTCGCGCAGCTATTTGATTCGTCATCCGGAGCGTCGCGGTAAGGATGTGGAGACCACGCGCCGTTCCTGTGAAAAGTTTCGCGCGCATCCAACAACCATCGTGAACTTTGTTGAAGGCTCCCGGTTTACGGAAGAGAAGCGTCAACAAACTCGCTCTCCTTATCGGCATTTGCTCCCGCCAAAGGCGGCGGGTATTGCTATGGCGCTTAACGTGCTGGGTGCACAGTTCGATAAACTTCTGAACGTTACGCTCTGCTATCCGGAAAATGACAGGACGCCGTTCTTCGATATGCTCAGCGGCAAGCTGACGCGCATTGTTGTTCGGGTGAATTTAGTACCGATCGATGTCGAGCTGCACGGTGACTACGTTAACGATAAGAATTTCAAACGTGGTTTCCAGCAGTGGCTTAATACGCTCTGGAAAGAGAAAGACCAACAGATAGACAGCATTAAATCCTCATACAAAAACGCCGGTCAGTGACCGGCGTTTTCATATCAACGAAATTACTTCTTCTCAACCAGGTATTTCACGGTATCGGCATACTGCTGTACAAAGATATCCATGCTGCTGGTGTCCATGCCCTGCATGTTCAGCTGATATTTGCCGTTAACAAACATCGCCGGAACGCCCTGAAGCTGCAGGTCCGCGGCCGCTTTTTCCTGCTGAGCCACCAGAGATTTCACCACAAAGCTGTTCCACGCGGCGTCGTACTCTTCACCTTTCACGCCGGCATCAACGAACACTTTACGGATATCCGCAGTGGTCTGAACGGTCTGAGTTTTCTGTACGGCTTCGAACATTGGAGCAGTGATTTTATCTTCCACACCCAGCGCCATCGCAACCGCCCACGCCTGAGTCAGGTCTTTACCCAACGGGCCCAGGAACTCAACGTGGTACTTGGTCATTTTGGTGCCTTCCGGCAGCTTTTTCTTCACGTTGTCAGAAACATGCAGCACCTCTTCGAATTGATAGCAGTGCGGGCAGTAGAACGAGAAGAATTCCAGAACCTGTGGCTCGCCAGCAACCGGCTTTTCCAGCGTGATGAACTGTTTACCGTCGGTAAACTGCGCAGCAGAAGCGCTAAATGCCAGAATCATACCTGCCAGCGCCAGCCAAATTTTTTTCATGATTAACTCTCTCCTGGGTGTGTCCAATTAATACATCGGCGTTAATTGCAGAGGGGGTTCCTGAAGAACCTTAACCTGCTGAGTGAATGTAGATATCTGGCTACGCCAGTAATCTTCTCCGGTAAGCCACGGGAAATTACGGGGAAATGCGGGATCGTCCCAACGCCTGATTAACCATGCGAGATAATAAACAAAACGCATAGAACGTAAAGGCTCAATCAGGGCAATTTCGTCTGAATTAAACGGGCTAAATTCTTCATAGGCTTCAATAATCGTTTCAAGCTGCATGCGCTGCTCGGCTTTGTCGCCATTGAGCAGCATCCACAGATCCTGAACCGCTGGTCCCATGCGCGCATCGTCGAGATCGACAAACAGCGGGCCATCGCGCCAGAGGATATTTCCGGCGTGACAATCGCCATGCAGGCGCAGAACGGAAATATCATCACGCCAGCAGGCTTTCACCGCAGCAATAAGCTTATCGGTGGCGTTGAGGAAATTATCCTTTAGCGCAGTGGGGATCAGCGCAGACGTTTCAAATACCTGACGTGGTTCGGTGAGATATTCCTGAACCCCGAGCGTTGGTCGGGCAGTGAACGCTGTTTTACGTCCCGTCTGATGAATGCGTCCCAGATAGCGAGCAACCCACTCCATCTGATCGATATTATCCGCTTCAAACTGGCGGCCACCCAGACTGGGGAATACGGCGTAGTAAAACCCTTCATGCGTGTGCAGTGTTTGGTTATTGAACTTTATCGGCGCGGCAACAGGGACGTCATCACCCAGCAGATCGTGAGCAAACTGGTGCTCTTCCTGAATTTGCTGTGCAGACCAACGTTCAGGGCGATAGAACTTTACGACGAAGCGCTGACGATCCTCGTCCTGAAATTGATAGACGCGGTTTTCGTAGCTATTTAACGGGGTTAGCCCTGAATCCACACGAATACCCTGTTCAAACAGGGCATCCATAATGGTATCCGGGTGTAGTGTCTGGAAAGTAAAAGCCTGGTCGTTCATCCGATCATCCGGAAATTATACGAATGATTCAGGATATCATCTTGTGGCGATTTCGGTGGCTCCGCTTACAAGCTTTTACTCTTTAATTACGCCTCGGGCGCGCAGCAGCGCAGTTTTAAAATCTTCCTCATAATCCTTCTGAATACCAGGAATAACAGCATCTTTGGCCGAGTCGCGCATTTTGAGGTGGTAGATCAGGATGTCGTCAGAAAGGTCTGCCAGATCGCCGTCAAAACCTGACTCTTTCGCCAGTTTTTGTAAGAATTGCATCAGATTCAGCTCTGGCTCTTTTTGCCAGGCTGGCTGGAGGAGTTCAATGACTTCATTCAGACGTTTACATTTCATGGTGGTGCTCCTTTCATTTAGAGTGACACGTTAGCAGGGTCAATCCCACAATAAAAGAGGCGATATTAGTGAATGAGAGCCAGAAAATCATCGGTGTCGTTCTGGCCGGTGGCAGAGCGACGCGAATGGGCGGAGAAGATAAGGGGTTACAGCGCCTGAATGGCAAGCCCTTATGGCAGCACGTCGCTGATACGCTTGTCAATCAGGTATCGGCCATGGCGCTCAGCGCTAATCGCCATATTGATATTTACCAACGCAGCGGGTTTCCCGTTTATCAGGATAATCTCGCAGATTATCCGGGACCGCTGGCTGGCATGCTTTCGGTGATGCAGCAGTCGCAGGGCGAGTGGTTTCTCTTTTGTTCGTGTGATACGCCATTTATACCCACTTGCCTGGTAGAGCGAATGGTGCAACAGCGAGGTGAATCGCCCGTGGTTTGGGTGCATGACGGCGAGCGCGACCATCCAACTATCGCGCTCGTTAACAAATCGTTGATTCCGGACATGAGCGACTATCTGGCTGCCGGTGAACGAAGAGTTATGGTGTTTATGCGCAAGGTTGGCGGACATGCTGTTGATTTTAGCGACATGAAAACATCCTTCGTGAATGTGAACACGACAGAAGATTTACAGGCCATGCAGGAGAAGAGATGACACCTGTTTTAGCAATCTCCGCCTGGAGCGGTACGGGAAAAACTACGCTGCTGAAAAAACTGATACCCGCGCTGTGCGCCCGCGGCATCCGTCCAGGCTTGATTAAACACACGCACCATAATATGGATGTAGATAAGCCGGGCAAAGATAGCTATGAACTTCGTAAAGCGGGTGCGGCGCAAACGATGGTGGCAAGCAACCAGCGCTGGGCGTTGATGACAGAAACGCCGGATGAGGCACCGCTGGATCTTGCGTATCTGGTCAGCCGGATGGATCATTCCACGCTGGATCTGGTGCTGGTTGAGGGATTTAAGCATGAGGCCGTACCTAAGATCCTGCTGTTCAGAAGCGATGCCGGGCATGATTTCAGCGAGTTAACGCTGGATGAGCATGTGATTGCGGTGGCCAGTGATGTTGTATTGCCGCTTGAAGTTCCGTTACTGAATTTGAATGATGTGGATGGGATTGCAGAGTTTGTTGTGAAGTGGAGTGCGGTCTGACTTGCCGGGTGGCGGCTTTGCCTTACCCGGCGCCTACCGTTTTTTAGTCTATAAACGCAAAGAGGCCATCCTTGCGGATGGCCTCTTTACTTAATTGATGCCTGGCAGTTCCCTACTCTCACATGGGGAGACCCCACACTACCATCGGCGCTACGGCGTTTCACTTCTGAGTT
>NZ_JAWNCA010000033.1:0-48495 GCF_034106185.1 Enterobacter sp. 296B2
GGACGTATGCCATCGTGCTTTTCCTGGTGTCGAAGCTGGTGAACAGCCAGGCCGCGGCCCTGACGGCCGTGGCGCCGATGGGGTTGATGCTGGGCATCGATCCGAAAATGCTGATCGCCTTCTTTCCGGCGTCATACGGCTATTTTGTCCTGCCGACCTACCCCAGCGATTTAGCCTGCATCGGCTTTGACCGCTCGGGGACGACCCGCATCGGCAAGTTCATTATTAACCATAGCTTTATTCTGCCAGGGTTAATTGGTGTAAGCTGCGCCTGCGCGGCGAGCTACCTGCTGGTGCAAACCTTCTTTTAACCGCATCAACGGGCGACACGCGCGGTCGCCCGTGCGCAGGTTTAATGAGACTCGCCCTGCGGCGTGAAGCGCAGCTCTATGAGCGCGATGGCTTTCTGGATCGCGCGAAGCGTAACCGGATCGGCAGCGGCAGGATGGCTGGCAAAATCGATATTTTTTAGCTGCGTGGACATCTTCTCGCGCACTTCAACCGGCGCAATAACGTCCAGAACATCAAGAATTTGCTTGATAACCAGCTGACAGGCGACAACGTCAGATACCAGTTCCTGATCGGCGCTCAGGTTTTGTGACATGGGGCTTTCTCCTTATTCAAAGGCCGCCATAGTATCAAAACGTGGCCCCTGACATCTTCCCTTCATCGCCGCAAGACATAAAAAAACCCGCCGAAGCAGGTTTTTCTGTCAGAACATGGCGCCTGGCGGCACGTCTTTAAAGGTGCGGCAGTAGTTGGCCCACATACTTTTCAGGATTTTGCGCAGTTTCATTGTGATGCTCCATTAACGTGTTATACAACGCTGTCGTCAATGTGCCTATAATATGACCACGGTCACAAAAATCAACATTTTTGTGATGTACATCACAATTCAACTCTCAAAAAGATCGTTAACCCACGATACCGCGAACAAAATCTTCGATCGCCTTATCCTGGCAATTTTCGAAGAAGCACTGCTGGAAACGCGGGCCGGAAACAGCGGTCTTTACCAGCTCAGGATCGATGGCGCGCAGCGAGTCCAGATAGTTATCTTTCACTACGGCCGCTTTCACCTGGTTCAGAATACCGGCGTTACGCACCTGCGGCTCTTTACGCTCTGGCGGATAACCCTCCCCTTTGCGGCCGGTGAATGCTTTTTCAAAGATAAAGCGAACGTTCAGCTCCGCCCCCCAGCCAAAACCTTTGGCAAACGGCAGCGAAAGCGCATTGCCGTTGTTGATTTGCGCAAAGAGGAAAGCGTCTGCGGGATCGATGCAGTAGCCGCAAATCACGCCAGGGTGGATGTTTAACGACATCAGCGCCCCCTGCCCGGTGCCGCATCCGGTGACCACGAAATCTACCGCTTTCGCATTCAGCAAAATACTCGCCATAATGCCCAGGTGGATGTAGGTCAGGTGATGATCGTTTTCGTCGCTCATACCGACGTTATATACCGGAAACCCTTTTTCATCAGCTACCGTTTTCAGCTCTTTCAGTATCACCGCGTTTTTGGCCGCCTGGCTGTTTTCCATCATCAGTGCAATTTTCATTATCTCTCTCTCCGGGATGCGCTGCGGGCGAACCCGCTATGGATACCTTTTCATAATTTACCCTACTATCAAACAAACGCACTTTCAAAGTAAATGAAATGTGGTTTTAAAAAAACAAATGCGCGCTCACAGATCTGTGACAAAAGCGCCTCACGTCGTCCGTTGCAAAGAGAGAAGAGAGATTGTCCGGCTATTCGGGGGATTGCGGCGGGCATCTGCGGGTACGATAACGTATTTCCATCCACTCAGAGCGAACCATGAAAAGAGTCATCGTAGCCGGCGCTATCCTGCTGCTCGCAGGGTGCAGCGTTAACCGTCAGGCGGAAATCAGCAGCCTCGATGCCCCGAACGGCATTGTCCGCCTCGACTACGGCCAGGCAGTGCTGCAAAACGCCTGGTCAGACGAATATGTTAATAACGGTACCGCGGTAAAAGCCTGCCAGAACATGGGGTATGCCACCGCCTCTGCCTACGGGCAGCCCGTCAAAACCTGTACCCTGACAAGCGGCTCTTTGTGCCTGAACGAGAGCGTGACCATTCAGTATAAATGCATGGGGTATGCCGTTAACCCTAAGTCAAATAACCCCTGGTATTAATCAAAGCTGCCAGCGCGTGCTGGCGCTTTATTTAACTAAGAACAAAAATAATTCGCATTAATAAATATAAATATCGCCAATGCGTTTTATTCCCATTCGTATTTTGAACTAATAAATATTTAATTTTACTTTTTGCAAATAATTAAATAACAAATTATAGTGTCGCTCATTATGAACCCGTAATAATAATCCGGAGCGCCACCATGCTGAAAACTGAAATGATCGACAAGCTCAATGCGCAAATGAACCTTGAGCTCTATTCATCCCTTCTCTACCAGCAGATGAGCGCCTGGTGCAGCTATCACAGCTTCGAAGGTGCGGCAGCGTTTCTACGTCGTCACGCTCAGGAAGAGATGACCCACATGCAGCGCCTGTTCGATTATCTGACCGATACGGGTAGCCTGCCGCGCATCGAGAACGTGGCATCGCCTTTTGCCGAGTACAATTCTCTCGACGAACTGTTCCGCGCCACCTATGAGCACGAACAGCTGATCACTCAGAAAATTAACGAACTGGTTCATGCGGCAATGATCGGCCAGGATTATCCAACCTTTAATTTCCTGCAGTGGTACGTCGCTGAACAGCACGAAGAAGAGAAGCTGTTTAAATCGGTGCTGGATAAATTATCGCTGGTGGGTAAATCTGGCGAAGGACTTTACTTTATTGATAAAGAACTTTCGACTCTCGATACGCAGAATTAATATCAGCGCGGTGCCGGTTTCCGGCGCCGCGTTAATTTACATACACCCCGCGCAGCTGGTGCAGCGCCAGTCGTGAGGATTCACGGCCTGGTAAAAATTGCGGTAATTCGCCGTCTCCAGCGGAATACCCGCCTCGAAAAACAGGTCGGTTAGCCAGTCGACGTTCTCAATAATCCACTCATCTTCCTGTAGTCCCTGGGCGAACGCCTCATCCTCGGGATCGATAATCGAATAAATTGCCCACGTGCCCATGTCTTTTTCGCGTCGGGACTCCGGCAGCGTCAGGGGCTGATTCTGCCAGCTGATAATCCAGTGACCGTGGCATAACAGATTGCCTCCCCGGCTCCATGCCGCGGTAAATGGATTCTCCCCCGCCATAAAAACCCTCACTTTATTTTATTATTTGTACAAGGTGTTTACGTTACGCCTGAATTTCGCGCCGTAATATTGCCCTTATGAAGTAGGCATCACCCCATAAAGGATCGGAGGGTTAGCCGGGTGTAAAATAATCATTACACGACTTGTAACGGTGATTTGACGAATTACCGCTTTTCCCTTACTCTGCGCCGCAGAATTTGTCGCGATTCACCATCGTTGTAGAGGAAAGCGTGAAAAACAGAACCCTGGGAAGTATTTTTATCGTCGCCGGAACGACGATTGGCGCAGGAATGCTGGCAATGCCCCTGGCCGCAGCAGGCGTGGGATTTGGAATGACCCTGCTGCTGCTTGGCACGCTCTGGGCATTAATGTGCTACACCGCACTGCTGCTGCTTGAGGTATACCAGCATGTCCCCGCCGATACCGGACTGGGTTCGCTTGCGGCGCGCTACCTGGGACGCTACGGCCAGTGGATCACCGGCTTTAGCATGATGTTCCTGATGTATGCCCTGACCGCCGCCTATATTAGCGGTGCCGGAGAGCTCATCGCCTCCAGCGTCAATGACTGGTTTGGCTCAGACATTACCCCTGCCACGGGAGCCATCTTCTTTGCGCTCATCGGCGGCGGCGTGGTCTGCGTGGGAACCTCGCTGGTCGATCTGTTTAACCGCTTTCTCTTCAGCGCTAAAATTCTGTTTCTGGTTGTCATGCTGGTGCTGCTGGCGCCGCACGTGCACAAGGTGAACCTCCTGACGCTGCCGCTGGAAAAAGGTCTGGCGCTTTCCGCTATCCCGGTTATTTTCACCTCGTTTGGCTTCCACGGCAGCGTGCCAAGCATCGTCAGCTATATGAACGGTGATATTCGCAAACTGCGCCGCGTCTTTGTCATCGGCAGCGCCATTCCGCTGATCGCCTACATTTTCTGGCAGCTGGTGACGCTGGGCAGCATTGACTCTTCAACCTTCGTCGGGCTGATGGCGCAGCACGCTGGCCTGAACGGTTTTCTGCTGTCCCTGCGCGAGGTGGTCACCTCGCCGCACGTGGAGCTGGCGGTGCACCTGTTTGCCGACCTGGCGCTGGCAACCTCCTTCCTGGGCGTGGCGCTCGGCCTGTTTGATTACCTTGCCGACCTGTTCCAGCGCCGCAATACCGCCGTCGGGCGGTTGCAGACCGGCGCCATTACCTTCCTGCCGCCGCTGGCCTTTGCGCTGTTTTACCCGCGCGGGTTTGTGATGGCGCTGGGCTACGCGGGAGTGGCGCTCTCTGTCCTGGCCCTGCTGCTCCCTTCCCTGCTGGCGTGGAAAAGCCGTCAGCAGCATCCTCAACAAGGATACCGCGTGGCAGGCGGGAAACCGCTGTTGTGCGTTGTGTTTAGCTGCGGGGTGATGATTATTCTGGTGCAGGTGTTGATTGCAGCGGGGATGCTGCCGGAAGTGGGTTAAATATAAAAGGGGCTATCATCAGCCCCTTTTTTATCAGTGCAGGCAGCAGCTCTTAAACTTCTTCCCGCTGCCGCAAGGACATGGATCGTTACGCCCCACCTTCGTGCCGTTCACGACAGGCTTCTTCGCTTCCGGCTGCTGCGGATTCTCCACCCAGTAGTTGTATAAGCGCAGGGCCGCAGGCTGGATGCGCTCGATGCTGGCGATATACTCCTCTTCGGACAGTTCATCCAGCTTCTCGCTGTTCTCTTCCGTTCCGTGCAGGGCAATCACCTCGAGGTCGGCCTTCAGGGATTCCGGCAAGGCTGACCAGTCCGTCAGCGCCACGCCGCGCATGTAGCCATAGCACCACTCTTCGACCACGGTGTAACTCTCCCCGTCAACGTTGTTATAGCCGAACATCGGCTCAAACTGATCCGGGTACTCGCTCAGGCGCTCGGCAATGTCGTTCATATGCTTAAAGCAGAGATCGATAAAACGGTTCATCTCACGATCGTTTTTCCAGCGCGGAATGTATTTCTCCCCGCCCCACACCGCCACCAGCCAGGCATCTGGCTCAACGACAACAGGGCCGGAAAGCACTGCGGTAAGCATGCCGTCCAGCTCGGACACGTCAATCACGGACGCATCGTCATGACCGTAAGACATTAACGTCTCTTCCAGCCACGCCATTTCGCTTTCATTTAATGGACCTTCCGTCATCGCGGACACTCCTGATAAAAAGGAAAGGATCCTACCACAGATCGCACGCCTGCCCTGGCTGAAGTTTAGGTCTTTATTGCTGCAAAAGCGTGCAAATCGTGACCGTTGCACAACTTATGGGCTTTATTGTTAACGATGTGTGATCTCCGCTGTAATTTCTTCTGCTGCCCCAGGGCGGGATAACGCGGCACTCTATACTCAAAGATGTCATATCCCCGTCAAGGGGTTAACCATTCTGGCAACGTTTTTGCTTGCTGTTCTTCGCGCGACGCTGCGCATGGAAACCTCGCCGTATCACGCAGGATGCCGTTCGTTTAGTGCATTTTGTTCTTGCTCGTGTTTTTGGATTGGCTGCGCCCTGGGCGTTCAGGCTTACGCCGTGGTGCAAAAACCTCTTTGCTAAGGAACATAATAATGTCGCTGAAATTTATCAGAACTCCCCTTTCTCTTGTGTTGGCCGGTTGCCTGGTGACGGCGTTTTCCGCCCGGGCAGATATCGTGATTGGCGTGGCCGGGCCGTTCACCGGACCGAATGCCACCTATGGCGATCAGTACTGGCACGGCGCTACGCAGGCTGCAGAAGACATTAATGCTGCAGGCGGGATTAACGGTGAGAAGATCAAACTGGTTCAGGGGGATGATGCCTGCGAGCCTAAGCAGGCCGTGGCCGTCGCCAACCGCTTAGTCGACCAGGATAAGGTCAATGCCGTGGTCGGCCATTTCTGCTCCTCCTCCACCATGCCCGCTTCCGAGGTGTATAGCGACGCCGGCATCATCGCGATTACCCCCGGCTCGACCAATCCGCTGATCACCGAGCGCGGCATGAGCGACATGTTCCGCATGTGCGGCCGCGACGACCAGCAGGGCCAGGTGGCCAGCGACTTCATCATCGACAAGCTGAAAGCCAAACGCGTGGTCATCATTCACGATAAAGACACCTATGGACAGGGGCTGGCAGACGCTACCAAAGCGGCGCTGGCGAAACGCGGGGTCAAGGATGTGATGTATGAGGGGTTATCCCGCGGTGAAAAAGATTTTAACGCGCTGGTGACGAAGATCGGTGCCCAAAAACCGGACGTGGTGTTCTTCGGCGGCTGTCACCCGGAAGCCGGCCCGCTGGTTCGCCAGATGCGTGAACAGGGCGTGCAGGCGAAATTCTTCTCCGGCGACTGCATTGTCAACGAAGAGATGGTGACTGCGGCGGGCGGCCCGCAATACACCAACGGCATTTATATGACCTTCGGTAAAGATCCGCGCCTGATCCCGGACGGTAAAGCAGTTATCGAGAAATTCCGCGCCGGTAAATTCGAGCCGGAAGGTTACACCCTCTACTCCTATGCTTCCGTGCAGGCCATTGCCGCGGCCTTCAAGGCCACCGGCGGCAAGGACTCTGCCAAAGCCAGCGAGTGGCTAAAGGCCAATTCCGTCGACACGGTGATGGGCAAAAAAGCCTGGGACAACAAAGGCGATCTGAAAGTGTCTGACTACGTGGTTTACCAGTGGGACGACAAGGGAAAATATAAGGAAGTCGAGTAACGGGACGGAGTCACGCTCAACGTCGGCGGGCCTGCCCGTCGGCGCGTAATAAACATCAGGCTGTGCGTCTCGCGCAGCCTATAAAACGAGCGCGCTAAAATGAGTACATTCTTCCTGCAACAGTTAATCAATGGCTTAACGCTGGGCTCCGTCTACGGCCTGATCGCCATCGGCTACACCATGGTGTACGGCATTATCGGCATGATCAATTTCGCCCACGGCGAAGTGTATATGATTTCCGCCTATCTCTGCGCCATTGGCCTGGCGCTGCTCTCTTTCTTCGGGCTTGAGTCATTCCCCCTGCTTATTCTGGGTACGATGGTGTTCACCATCGCGGTAACCGGCGTGTACGGCTGGACTATCGAGCGTATCGCCTACAAGCCGCTGCGCAACTCCACGCGACTGGCGCCGCTTATCTCCGCCATCGGGATGTCGCTTATCCTGCAAAACTATGCCCAACTGAGCCAGGGCCCGCGCCAGCAAGGGGTGCCGACCATGCTCGACGGCGTGATTCGCCTGCATTTTGGCGACGGGTTCGTGCAGATAACCTACACCAAAGTGTTTATTCTGGTCGCCTCGTTTGCCGGCATGCTGATCCTTACCTGGATAATCAACCACACCCGGCTGGGGCGGATGTGCCGCGCGGTACAGCAGGATCGGAAGATGGCCTCCATTCTGGGCATTAACACCGACCGGATTATTTCGCTGGTTTTTGTTATCGGCGCGGCGATGGCAGGCCTGGCGGGCGTGCTCATCACCATGAATTACGGCACCTTTGATTTCTACGTCGGGTTTGTGATTGGCATTAAGGCCTTTACTGCGGCAGTGCTCGGCGGCATCGGATCCCTCCCCGGCGCCATGCTGGGTGGCCTTATCCTCGGCGTCGCGGAAGCCCAGTTCTCCGGCATGGTGAACTCGGACTATAAAGATGTCTTCTCGTTTGGCCTGCTGGTCATGATCCTGATTTTCCGTCCCCAGGGACTGCTTGGGCGCCCGATTGTGGCCAAAGTGTGAGGGAGAGAATGATGACATCGCACGGTTTTTCTCTTAAACGCTGCATTCTCGACGCGATTTTTTCCGGGCTGATTGCGCTGATTATCTTCGGCCCCATTGCGGGCGTGGTGCTGGACGGGTACAGCTTTAACTTCGCCGGACAGCGGCTGGCCTGGATAGTTGGCATTGTGATGCTGGGGCGTTTTCTGTTGAGCGCCTTTTTAGGTACCGCCGCGGGAGCCCGCTTTCAGGCTCGCTTTGAGGCCGATAGCGCGGGCGTGTATGTCCGGCCTCCGGAATACAAAAGCCGCATGCGCTGGATTATTCCTCTGGTGATTGCTTTTGCGGTTTGCTTTCCGTTTGTCGCCACTAAATATGTGCTGACCGTCGCTATTCTCGGGCTGATCTACGTGCTTCTTGGCCTGGGGCTGAACATCGTCGTGGGGCTGGCCGGCCTGCTGGACCTGGGGTACGTTGCGTTCTACGCGATCGGGGCGTACGGTCTGGCGCTGGGATACCAGTATCTCGGCTTAGGCTTCTGGAGCATGCTGCCGCTGGCGGCGATCATGGCCGCCGCCGCAGGCGCCCTGCTCGGTTTCCCTGTGCTGCGCATGCACGGTGACTATCTGGCCATCGTCACCCTCGGATTCGGGGAGATCATTCGCCTGGTACTGAACAACTGGCTGACCTTCACCGGCGGCCCCAATGGCGTCTCGGCCCCTCCTCCCACCTTTTTCGGTCTGGAGTTTGGACGACGCGCGAAAGAAGGTGGCGTGCCCTTCCACGAATTTTTCCACCTGACCTACAACCCGAACATGAAGTTCATCTTTATCTATACGGTGCTGTTTCTGGTGGTAATGCTGGTGCTCTACATCAAGCACCGCCTGACACGAATGCCGATTGGCCGCGCGTGGGAAGCCCTGCGGGAAGACGAAATTGCCTGTCGCTCAATGGGGTTAAATCATGTGCTGGTTAAGCTCTCAGCCTTTACGCTGGGCGCGTCGACCGCGGGGATTGCCGGGGTATTCTTCGCGACCTACCAGGGGTTCGTGAACCCGACCTCATTCACGTTCTTTGAATCGGCCCTGATCCTCGCCATCGTCGTGCTGGGGGGTATGGGCTCGACGCTGGGCGTGGTGCTGGCTGCCTTTGTGCTTACGGTCACGCCGGAGCTGCTGCGCAGTTTTGCCGAGTACCGCGTCCTGCTGTTTGGCATGCTGATGGTGGTGATGATGATCTGGCGTCCGCGCGGTTTGATCCGCATTAACCGCAGCGGGTTTGCCGTGCGTAAGGGCGTGGCGCCATGAACGAAACGATATTGCGCGTTGAACATCTGATGATGCACTTCGGCGGGATTAAGGCGCTAAACGACGTCAACCTGGACGTGCAGCGCGGCTCCATTACCGCCCTCATCGGGCCAAACGGGGCGGGAAAAACAACCGTGTTTAACTGCCTGACGGGCTTCTATAAGGCCTCCGGCGGCAGCATTTTATTTAATACCCGCACAAACACGACCAACGTTATTCAGGTCCTCGGACAAAAATTCCAGCCGGGCGACTGGATTAACCCGGCGCAACTCGGGCAGCGCCTGTTCTACAAAATGTTTGGCGGAACGCACCTGGTGAACCGCGCCGGGCTGGCGCGCACCTTCCAGAACATTCGTCTTTTTCGCGAGATGTCGGTCGTAGAAAACCTGCTGGTCGCGCAGCATATGCGCGTCAACCGTAATCTTCTCGCCGGGATTTTAAACACGCCGGCATACCGGCAGGCGGAGAGCGACGCCCTGGACAGGGCCTTCTACTGGCTGGAAGTGGTGGACCTGGTGGAGTTCGCCAATCGCCTGGCGGGAGAGATGTCGTACGGCCAGCAGCGGCGTCTGGAGATCGCGCGGGCAATGTGTACCGGGCCCGAGATGATCTGCCTGGATGAACCCGCCGCCGGGCTTAACCCGGTCGAAACGCATAAGCTCAGCAGCATTATTCGCTTTCTGCGGGATCGGCATGACATCACGGTATTACTGATTGAGCATGATATGGGGATGGTGATGGAGATTTCGGACGACATTATCGTGCTCGACCACGGCGATGTGATTGCCAGAGGAAAACCCGAGCAGATCCAGCATGATGAAAAGGTCATTGCCGCCTACCTGGGCACGGATGAAAGCGAGGTGAAGCTATGAGCGAACCGCTGCTGGCATTTCGCGAGGTGGACGTGTTCTACGGCGTGATTCAGGCGTTGAAACAAGTTTCGCTGGAGGTCCATAAAGGTGAAACCGTGGCGCTGATTGGCGCAAACGGCGCGGGGAAATCGACATTGCTGATGTCCATCTTTGGCCAGCCCCGTATCCGCAACGGGCAGATCCTTTTCAGTGGTGAAGATATCAGCCATAAATCCACCCACTACGTCGCCTCCGGCGGCATTGCGCAGGCGCCTGAAGGCCGGCACGTTTTCCCGGATATGACCGTTGAAGAGAATCTGCTGATGGGGACCATCCCCATCGGTAACCGGTATGCGGCTGAAGATATGCAAACCATGTTCGAGCTGTTCCCTCGCCTCAAGGAGCGGCGCAAGCAACGTGCGATGACCATGTCCGGCGGGGAACAGCAGATGCTGGCTATCGCCCGGGCGCTGATGAGCCGTCCGAAGCTGCTGCTGCTGGATGAACCGAGCCTGGGCTTAGCGCCGATCGTGGTGAAGCAGATCTTCCAGACGCTGCGCGAGCTGGCCCGCAACGGCATGACCATCTTTCTGGTGGAGCAGAATGCGCATCACGCGTTGAAGCTTTCCGATCGCGGGTATGTGATGGTTAACGGGCAGATCCGGCTGAGCGGCAGCGGCGAGGAGCTGCTGGGCAATCAGGAGGTGAGGAAGGCTTATCTGGGCGGGGTGTAACTGGCGGATTCCAGGCACAAAAAAACCACCTTTCGGTGGTTTCACGACACTGCTTATTGCTTTGATTATTCTTTGTTTCCCATGGTACCCGGAGTGGGACTTGAACCCACACAGCGCGAACGCCGAGGGATTTTAAATCCCTTGTGTCTACCGATTCCACCATCCGGGCTCGGGAAGAAAGTGGAGGCGCGTTCCGGAGTCGAACCGGACTAGACGGATTTGCAATCCGCTACATAACCGCTTTGCTAACGCGCCGTAAAACTTTTCAAACTGACACCCGCTGCTGCGCATGTCTTTAATCTGGAGCGGGAAACGAGACTCGAACTCGCGACCCCGACCTTGGCAAGGTCGTGCTCTACCAACTGAGCTATTCCCGCATGTCATCAAACTTACTGCTAACTGCTTGATTTCACTATCGTCCGGCTTGCTGTGCCGCCGTTCGATGCGTTGCATTCTACTGATATGACGTTATGAGTCAACGTTATTTTTTGCTTCCCCGGATCGTTTGCTGAAAATTACGGCGAAACGATCACTGTTCAAGCAAATCCCCGCGCGCAGCGTTCAAATATTGCAGCATTGACCACAGCGTCAGCACCGCCGCTATCCACAGAAGACCGATCCCCGCCCACTCTACCCAGGCGTTCGGGCGCCAGAGCATCCAGACCAGCGAGGCCATCTGCGCGGTTGTTTTCACTTTACCAATCCAGGACACCGCCACGCTGCTGCGTTTCCCCAGCTCAGCCATCCACTCGCGCAGCGCAGAGATGATGATCTCACGGCCGATCATGGTTGCGGCGGGCAGCGTCACCCACCAGGTATGATAGTGCTCAGCCACCAGCACCATCGCGATAGCGACCATGACTTTATCAGCTACCGGATCGAGAAACGCGCCGAAACGGGTGCTTTGATTCCAGCGGCGCGCCAGATAGCCATCAAACCAGTCAGTTACCGCTGCGATAAGGAAGATCAATGCGCAGGCAAACGGTGCCCAGACAACCGGCAGATAAAATGCCAGCACAAAGAATGGAATGAGTACAACACGAAAGAGAGTGAGCAACGTAGGGATATTATATTGCATAGTGACGGTAACTATTTGTTGTCAGTAAAATTTAGCTCTATGTTGCTACAGAGCCCTCAATGTTTCAACGAGTAGTAGATCTTTTCTGCCAGCCCTTGCGAAATACCCGGCACTTTTGCAATTTCCTCCATGCTGGCGTTGAGTAATCCTTGCAATCCGCCCATATATTTCAGCAGCATCTGGCGGCGTTTTGGCCCCACGCCCTCAATGGTCTCAAGCGTGCTTGTGTTTTTGACCTTCGCCCGTTTTTTGCGGTGCCCGCTGATGGCATGGTCGTGCGACTCATCGCGAATATGCTGGATAACGTGCAGCGCCGGGGAGTCCGGTGGCAGGCTGAAGCCCTCGCCTTCCGGTTCGAAGAACAACGTCTCCAGACCGGCCTTACGATCGGCCCCTTTTGCCACGCCTAACAAAAGCGGATGGTTTTTGTCCCACTCAACGTCAAGCGACTCGAATACCGCTTTCGCCTGACCAAGCTGCCCTTTCCCGCCGTCGATAAGAATGACGTCAGGGATCTTGCTTTCTTCAATGGCCTTACCGTAGCGACGGCGGAGCACCTGATTCATGGCCGCATAGTCGTCACCCGGCGTGATGCCGGTGATGTTATATCGGCGATACTCGGCGCGCAGCGGGCCGTTGGCGTCAAACACCACACAGGACGCCACCGTCTGCTCACCCATCGTATGGCTGATATCGAAACATTCCATTCGCTTCACTTCCGGCAACTTCAGGAGCGTCGCCAGCGCGGTTAAACGCTGGCTGACCGTGGATTGCTGGGACAGTTTCGTGCTGAGCGCCGTCGCCGCGTTGGTTCGCGCCAGCTTCAGATAGCGCGCACGATCGCCGCGCGGTTTGGTTTGAACATTGACCCGACGGCCCGCCAGTTCGGAAAGCGAATCGGCCAGCAGGGTTTTATCGTCAAGATTAAAATCAAGCAAGATCTCGGAGGGCAACGTGCGCATCTGGCTGCCCTGCAGATAGAACTGGCCGACAAACGTTTCCACCACTTCTCCCAGCTCAGTGCCGCCAGGCACTTTCGGGAAATAGCTGCGGCTGCCGAGCACTTTTCCCTGGCGAATGAACAGCACATGCACGCAGGCCATGCCGGCATCGAAGGCCACGCCGATAACGTCGAGATCGTCACCGGTATTCGAGACAAACTGTTTCTCAGTGACTCTGCGCACCGCCTGGATTTGGTCGCGGATCCGTGCAGCCTCTTCAAACTCAAGCGCGGCGCTGGCTTTTTCCATTCGCGCAATCAGCTGGGTTAAGACCTGATCGTCTTTGCCGGCTAAGAACAGGCGTACATATTCTACCTGCTGCGCATACTCGTCTTCACTGACCAGCCCGGCAACGCAGGGGCCAAGGCAGCGACCAATCTGGTACTGCAGACACGGGCGCGAGCGGTTGCGGTAGACGCTGTTTTCACACTGGCGGATCGGGAAGATTTTTTGCAGCAGCGCCAGCGTTTCCCTCACGGCATAGCCATTCGGGAAGGGGCCGAAATATTCACCCTTCGCATGTTTTGCGCCGCGGTGCATCGCGAGGCGCGGATGGGTATCGCCACTCAGAAAGATAAACGGATAGGACTTGTCGTCCCGCAGCAGCACGTTATAGCGCGGCTGGTAGAGCTTAATATAGTTGTGCTCAAGCAGCAGCGCTTCCGTCTCGGTATGCGTCACGGTGACATCAATATTCTGAATAAGTGAGACCAGCGCTTCGGTCTTACGGGAGGCAAGGTTGCTGCGGAAATAGCTGGAAAGACGTTTTTTAAGATCTTTGGCCTTCCCCACATAGATAACCGTACCGCCAGCGTCATACATCCGATAGACGCCTGGCTGGCTGGTTACGGTTTTCAGAAATGCTTTTGAATCGAATACATCACTCACTGACTTAACAACGTCTCCGCGTTACATAAACCGTGCCGGATGGCCAGATGAGTCAGTTCAACATCACCATGGATGTTCAGTTTACTGAACATTCGATAACGATAGCTGTTGACCGTTTTCGGGCTGAGATTCAGCTGTTCTGAGATCTCATTCACTTTCTGACCCTTGGTGATCATCAGCATAATCTGCAATTCACGCTCAGACAAACTGGCAAACGGCGATTCCGTTTTCTCGGGTTCGATCTGGCTCAGCGCCATCTGCTGCGCAATGTCAGAGGCAATGTAACGCTGCCCGGCAAAAACAGAACGGATAGCATTGACGACTTCCTGCGGAGCGGCACCTTTGCTCAGGTAACCAGCTGCACCCGCCTGCATCACCTTCGCGGGCAGTGGGTTTTCAGTATGCACGGTCAGCATGATGACTTTCGTATCAACAAAGGTACGCGCGATTTTGCGTGTTGCCTCAAGACCACCGATACCGGGCATGTTCATATCCATCAGCACCACATCGGCCGAGTTTGTGCGGCACCATTTTACGGCATCTTCCCCACAGCACGCCTCACCGGCAACTTTAATACCTTTAATATCTTCAAGAATGCGTCGTATCCCTGCGCGCACCAGTTCGTGGTCATCAACAAGAAGGACGTTGATCAAAGGAAATATCTCCAGAATAGGGATAACGCTACTGAGTGATAATTTGGCTTATATTAACGGTTTTCATCACAAGATTAAAACGATAAAAAATCGGCCATTCGATTTTGGTCTCGTTTTTGGAAATTAGCCTGTACAGTCCATGGAAAGAGAGCCTTGCCATCAGAGCTTTTCCGGCTTTTTTTAAGCATCTGTATTCAAAAAGTTACAAAAAGCTTGCATGTTTTTCTCGCGGAAAAACTGTCCTCAAATTTTTGTAACAATAATTAACTGCAAGTAAACCAGGCGCAAACAATTAAAAACCGTACCAGAGCATCAGTTTACCGTCTGGCTGCGTTTACGCAAATAAACACCGACGTAAAAGTACGAAAAACAACCGCTGCATTTTTTGCTGCAGCTTGTGGTATACTCCGCCGCCTTGACTTTCGTCGTCGCGCTTTAGCGCCGTTTAATAATGAGGAAAATAAATGAGCACACCTGAATTTGCCACTGCGGAGAATAACCAGGAACTGGCACAGGAAGTAAACTGCCTGAAAGCGCTGCTAACACTGATGCTGCAGGCGATGGGCCAGGCTGACGCTGGTCGTGTGATCATTAAAATGGAAAAACAAATCGCGCAGATGGAAGACCAGGCGGAATCGGCCGTATTTGCTAACACCGTTAAGCAAATCAAACAAGCGTACCGCCAGTAACAAAAAACGGCTGGATGCAGTGCATTCAGCCGTCCACTCGTCTGTCACGCAGAACGTACTCTCTAATCAGATCAATCCCGTAGCCGCCGCGTAACAGGCAATCTGCGTCTTGTTTGGCGCATTAAATTTTTTCTGCATATTCTTCTGATGGAAGTTAACCGTATTCTCTGAAATAG
Source organism: Enterobacter sp. 296B2 (assembly GCF_034106185.1). Classification (NCBI taxonomy): domain Bacteria; kingdom Pseudomonadati; phylum Pseudomonadota; class Gammaproteobacteria; order Enterobacterales; family Enterobacteriaceae; genus Enterobacter; species Enterobacter sp. 296B2. Next base: position 15,279 of record NZ_JAWNCA010000033.1, read on the forward strand.
AGAGAATGATCGCTATTTCCGCAGACGTCTTCCCTTCCGCAGTCCATTTCAGAATTTCTCGTTCGCGTTTGCTGAATTTCATCTCAGGCGGCATAACCATCTCATCTTCAAAACGCAACAGCGCGGTTAATGCCATTTGCACCAGCATCTGAAGCCGCAGCTCTATTTCCTCGTCGGCAAATGGCCCTTCCTGCGCGCTAGTACGAGAAACAGAGAGGAAGCCGAGCGCATGATTAGGCAGCATCAGACACTGCGTTATTCCCGAACGTAAGCCGAAGTCCTGCGCGCTGCTCCATAATTCCTGAGCATCCGCGAATAATGCGTCCGTCCAGGGTAAATGCCCCTGAATGAAATTCTCCGGCTTAAGCACCGGATCGATGGTGAAATAGTTCGCAGATTGATATTGCGCCAACCACTGCTGCGGATAAGTGGCATACACAGAAATTTTAGGTCGCGTAAACGGCACGGGATGGCGCACACAGAGTGCGTAATAATCGAATTCCAGCGCCTGAGTTTGTCGCTGAAGCTCCTGATATACCTCGGCGGCACAGGTCAATTCCTGAAACCGGAGGGAGCAATCCCGTCGCCAGGTGAAAAAGTCTGAATCCTTCATACTTACTAAAAGAAGCCTCTGAAAAGATAATCATTATTATGGTGAATATAAACTAACACATAAAACTTATTTCTAACTACAAAATATCGGCAATAGTGCAACTGCGCTATAGATAAGGGCTATTCTGGCCGGGCGGAATAAAAGAACATCGTTTAAGGGGTAGAGCGAGAATAATTTGCTCCAGAGAAAGTTTCTGGAGCAAATCAGTGCAGAAATGCTACTGCATGAGGAATTTTTCCAGGAACTGACGGGTTCGCGGCTGCTGAGGATTAGCAAATAAGCTTTTCGCCGGTCCCTGCTCCACAATTCGCCCCTGGTCCATAAAGATGGCCCTGTCCGCCACATCGCGCGCAAAGCTCATCTCATGCGTCACGATGACCATGGTGCGTTTTTCCTGCGCCAGCTGGCGGATGGTGTTCAGCACCTCACCCACCAGCTCGGGATCGAGCGCGGAGGTCGGTTCATCAAAGAGGATCACATCAGGCCGCATCGCCAGCGCCCGCGCTATCGCCACGCGCTGCTGTTGCCCCCCCGACAGGCGGCGCGGATAGCTGGTTTCTTTACCTGCCAGCCCGACTTTGGCGAGCAATTCGCGCGCGCGAGCCGTCGCTTCTTCTTTTGGCTCACCTTTTACTATGACCGGTCCTTCAATAATATTCTCCAGCACCGTGCGGTGCGGGAAAAGGTTGAAGCTCTGGAACACAAAGCCAACATGCTGACGCAGGCGGCGAATCAACCCTTTCTGCTGGCTGATGGATTTACCGGTATCAATCGTTATCTCCCCAACCCGAATGGTGCCCCCTTCCGGCTGTTCAAGCAGGTTGATACTGCGCAGCAGCGTAGTTTTACCCGATCCGCTCGGGCCAATAATCGCCACTACTTCGCCCTGCTCAACTTCCAGGTCGATCCCGTGGAGCACCGTTTGCCCGTGGAATTTTTTCACCAGGTTTTTAACGTCGATAGCACTCATTTTGGATCACGCTCCTGGCGGTTAAGCTGGTTTTCAAAATAGTTTTGCAGCGCGGACAACACCGTCGCCATCACCCAGTAGATCAGCGAGGCGGCCAGATACATGGTGAAAACTTCAAGGGTGCGTGAGGTAATGAGCTGCGCCTGACGGAACAGCTCCGGCACCTGAATGGTTGCTGCGAGTGAGGTGTCTTTCACCAGGCTGATGAAGCTGTTGCTCAGCGGCGGAAGCGCTACCCGTGCAGCCTGCGGCAGAATCGCGCGACGCAGCGTCTGCCACGGCGTCATTCCAATACTGGCCGCCGCTTCCCACTGGCCTTTATCAATTGACGAGATCGCCGCGCGGAGGGTTTCGGAGGTATAGGCCGCCGTATTGAGCGACAGCCCAATCATCGCCGCCGGGATCGGATCCAGCTCGATCCCGAACTGCGGTAAACCGTAGTAGATCATAAAGAGCTGGGCGATGAGCGGCGTACCGCGAAACACGGAGATATAAAAGCGCGCCAGCCAGCGTACCGGCAGGATGGGCGACATGCGCATTAAGGCCAGAATAAAACCCAGCACCAGCCCGAAGAACATCCCGCCGATACTGAGCTGTAACGTAAATACCGCACCTTTCAGCAGGAACGGCAGCGAATCAATAACCAGTTGAATACTTTCTTGCATTATTATTTTTCGACCTGATTTTTAGACATGAGGATGATAAGCAAACAGCGCGGGCGCCCCGCCGGTGTGCACAAATAAAATCGGCCCTTCATCCTTAAAGCGTTTCTGCGCAATGCCATCGATAAGCCCGGCCATCGCTTTGCCCGTGTAGACCGGATCGAGCAGTATACCCTCAAGGCGCGCCAGCAGCTTAACTGCTTCCATCCCCTCTTCGTTAGGCGTCCCGTAACCCGGTGCAAAATAGTCATCCCAAAGCCGGATCTCGGCCCTGGCCTTCAGCTCCAGCTGCTCTGCCACCGCCTGTTGCAGAGTCACTACTTTTGGCTTCTGGTCCGCGACGCTGCGGGACACCGTCACGCCAATCAGCTCGACCTCCGGCAGCAGCTGTTCCAGCCCCACCGCCAGCCCGGCATGCGTGCCCGCGCTTCCGGACGCGACGACCACCGACGAGAGGCTAACGGCGCCCTCGCACTGCTGTGCAATTTCCAGCGCGCTTTCCACATACCCCAGCGCGCCCAGCGCATTCGAACCACCGACGGGAATAACGTAGGGACGGAAACCCTGCGCTTCCAGACGCGTGGCAAGTTCGTCAAGCTGCGAGGTCGGGCCGGTCAACGCATCCACCATCTCCACCTGCACGTTAAACAGATCCAGCAGCAGACGGTTACCGTTGGTCAGATAGTTTTCCGCCCGCGTACCTATCGGGTTTTCCAGCAGGGCCACGCAGTGAAGCCCGAGCTTTGCCGCCACGGCCGCCGTCTGACGAACGTGGTTAGACTGAATGGCCCCGGCGGTGATCAGCGTGTCCGCCCCTTCGCGCAGCGCGTCAGCCGCCAGAAACTCCAGCTTGCGCAGCTTATTGCCGCCCATCGCCATCGGCGTCACGTCATCGCGCTTAATAAAAATATCGCGTCCCAGATAATCAGAAAGTCGCGGCAGGTACTCCAGCGGCGTCGGCGCACCGATAAACTCCAGACGGGGAAAGCGCGTTAAATTCTGTAGTGACATGGAATCTCCGGTAACTCAGACAAAATGTGATATTTTTCATTATGCACGCAGACGCGTAAGAAATAAAAAAGGCGCTTTTAAAAGCGCCTTTTTTTCACGTCACCGACTTATTTGGTGACGTCTGCCCCGAACCACTTCTCAGACAGCGCCTTCAGGCTGCCGTCTTTCTGCATGTCAGCAATCGCGGAATCAATGGCTTTCACCAGATCCTCATTGCCTTTACGAACGGCCACGCCGGATTCCTGACGAGAGAACGCATCACCCGCTACCGCGAGGGTATTGTTGGTTTTCTTCACCAGATCCAAAGCGGCCAGACGGTCAACCAGAATGGCGTCGATGCGGCCTACGCGCAGGTCCTGATATTTCGTCGGGTCATCATCATAAGTGCGGATATCCACACCCTGAACGTTCTGGCGCAGCCACTCTTCGTAGTTGGTTCCCAGACCGACGCCAACTTTTTTACCTTTCAGATCGGCAGCCGTTTTGATGGAGCCTTCGTTACCTTTCTTCACCAGCGCCTGAATACCGGACACGGTGTACGGCGTGGAGAAGTCATACTTCTTCTTACGCTCGTCAGAAATGGTCACCTGGTTAATCACCACGTCAATGCGTTTGGAGTCCAGCGAAGCCAGCATACCGTCCCATTTGGTCGGTTTCAGCGAGGCCTTAACGCCGAGATGTTTCGCCAGTTCTTCTGCAAATTCCACTTCAAAACCGGTGAGTTTGCCGTCATCACCCTGGAAACTGAATGGAGGATAGGTTCCTTCCAGCCCAACCAGCAGCGTGCCGCGCTCTTTTACTTTATTCAGCAGGTTTTCTGCGGCGAACGTTTTTACGCTCATGCCCGCAACCAGCGCGACGGCCATAACTCCCATCAGCGCCTGACGACCCAGAAGTGCAAATTTCATAAATACCCCGATATAGTGGAATTTTTACGTAGTGTAGAGAAATCGCCTGCAACGTCAAAGGCGACTGCGCTACATCTTATTCTTTTTTAATATATATCAGAAGTTGTTCCGGCGAGCGCTTTCTGCTTCAAGGAACCCGGCATTTGCACCTTATATTGCGCATACTTGCGCAGCGCAATACGGTAGTTGTTGGTGCTGGTTGCAGGCAGCCACGGCTCCAGATTTTCATCCAGATAACCGGTCTTGAGCAGATCGCGAGAGATATTGTTAACGGTCAGATGCTGACCAAGGCGGCGCAGGCGAACCACATATTCGCGCACGGTGCCGTGGCTCATCTCCGTTTGTTCGAACAGAAACTGCTTGAAGCCGATGATGTCGAAGAAGTCGCTTTGCTCTTTGCAGTGAAGATCGCCACAGAAACGGCAAAGCGCCACCCACTCTTTTTGCTCTTCGAGCCACGCGGCTTCATCCATTAACGTGTCGAGGCGAGAGATTGCGATTTTATTCACGATCTCGCCGCGGCGAACCAGCGTGATACGATCGAGTAATTTGTTACAGTGGGCGCAATGCGTCTGGCTGTGTTTAAAGTCTTTCAGGTAGCGGCTTAAAGGCCGTCTTTTAGATTGCTGCACCGTCATGATAACTCCTGGTTGTCAATACGTTGTGCGGCATTTTTCGGGTGATTGAATCACCTATAACTTACCCAGCTTGGTTCGTAAGCGTTTAATGGCCTGGCTGTGCAGCTGGCTAACCCGCGACTCCCCCACCTCCAGAACCGCGCCAATCTCTTTGAGATTAAGCTCTTCCTGGTAATAAAGGGTCAACACCAGCTGTTCGCGCTCAGGCAAAGCCTCAATCGCTTCCATTACGCGCTGGCGTAAATTCCCTTCCATTAAATGGTGTAACGGGTTTTCCTGCTGGTGCTCGTCCGTCACCAGCTCGATGCTATCGCCATGCTCTTCTCGCCACTCGTCATAGGAGAAGAGTTGGCTATTATTGGTATCGAGCAACATCTGACGATACTCTTCAACAGCAATGCCAAGACGTTCCGCCACTTCGGTTTCCGTTGCGTTGCGTCCCAGTTCCTGTTCCAGCTGCCCCATCGCATGCGCCACTTCGCGCGCGTTGCGGCGAACGCTGCGCGGCACCCAGTCGCGGCTGCGCAGCTCGTCCAGCATCGCACCACGAATACGCTGAACTGCGTAAGTCGTAAATGCCGTTCCTTGCAGAGCGTCGTATCGGTCAACTGCATTCAATAACCCGATACCGCCCGCCTGTAGCAGATCGTCAAGTTCCACGCTCGCCGGCAAGCGCACCTGGAGGCGCAATGCTTCGTGACGCACCAGCGGGACATAACGCTGCCACAGCGAGTGTTTATCCATTACACCTTCAGCGGTATAGAGTGAATTCACGATAAACAGCCCTGCGTTAGTTGAGTTATCGGCATGATTATCCGATTCTGCAGGGCGTTCAATTGGATGAAAAAGGGGGATAAAGTGAGGTTATTCTGAGGTTGCCTGCATCAGGGGCAACTTTTCTGGCTAAATTAACAGTTGCAGCAATGAGATATCGTCGCCCAATTTGACGCTATCTATATGTTGATGAAAGAGCTTTCCTGCTTCCTGATTATGCTGGCTCAGGGAGTGGAAGCTGTAAATAACGTCAATAATATTGTCTTGTTCAATTTTCCCCGCCGCGATGGCCTGACCGGCAAGCAGCGATTTGAGGAAATAGAACTCCGCGACGATTAAATAGAGATTATTCAACATGCTGCGGCCGTTGCTCTGCGGAAAGCCCTGCTCCCAGAGCTTGTATTTAAAAAAGTTCTTAAACAGGTGATCGTTTTCCGTCAGATAACCGCCCGCCACATCGCGCCAGACGGACTCGATGTTTTCCATGACCTTTTCTGCCGAAACGGTGTCATCGACAGATTCAAACTGTTGATAAAGCTGGTCAAAATAACGGTTTAATACGGCGCCACCGCGGGCCGTCGCTTTCTTCGTAAAGTAACTTTGGATGAGCGAGATTAACGCGAATTTCAGGCTGTAGTTCTGATTAAACCCGCCTAACTCCGTCTTGATTTTACCGCTCACCAGCTCGTTCACCAGCGAAAAATAAACCGTTTCGAGCGTGCCGATATTCTCTTCCAGGTTTTCGAGCTTTTCAGCCACCATGAGGAATTTCACCACGGCATAAACTTGTTCTTCAACGCTCACCGCCTCAACGCTAAATAGGTTCTGGCAGAAAAGATTGATGACCTTAATCTTCAAATCCATAGCTGGCGCATTATTAACGTCCTGCTGAACGCTGATGGACTCCATCATCGACATCGACGCCCGATCGTTCAACAGCAGTCGGGTGACTTCCGGACACGAGAGATTGAGCGATTTTTCAATTTCGGTTTTATAGACGCGGTTTGTCCGTGGGAATGTCGAACAGGTTGGGCTTAACGCCTGAGCCCCCATGGCGCTATGAATAGAACAGAGCTTTTCCGTATCCATAAACGGGCAATTTTTACTTTCCGTATGGAAAATCACTTCGCCCCAGTTGCCATACTGTTTTTTTGTGACTTTTATCGCCGTTTTCGCCGTGTGACGAATGGCGGTATTTTTACTGTTCAGATAGCGGTTAACGGAGGATTTATCAAACGCGATGGTCCATCCCTGACAACAATGTTCACGACATTCCCCACCGACACAGGAAAAATCTGCGACCAGTTTAGGCTGGGTAATAACGATCTGTTTCACGGGCGGATCCTCAAAATTCAGAGACAAAAAAACCCCGCCGAAGCGGGGTTTGATGCGTAATATTAACGCAGCAGAGACAGAACGGTCTGTGGAACCTGGTTTGCCTGAGACAGAACAGAAGTACCAGCCTGCTGCAGGATCTGCGCGCGGGACATGTTGGAAACTTCAGTTGCGTAGTCAGCGTCCTGGATACGGGACTGAGCAGCAGACAGGTTGTTAGAGGTGTTGTTCAGGTTGTTGATTGCAGAAGTGAAGCGGTTCTGCACAGCACCCAGACCGGAACGAGCGGTATCAACTTTAGCGATTGCTTTGTCAATGGTGTCCAGATCGGTAGCAGTCATTGCTTTCAGGTCGATTGCGTTCACACCCAGAGTGGTGGTGTCAGCTTTAGCACCGCTCAGATCCAGATCGATGGTGTCGCCGTCGTTTACGCCAACCTGAATTTTAACCACACCAGCAGTACCAGCAGAACCATCCAGCAGTTTGATGCCGTTGAAGTCGGTTTTGCTGGCAACACGGTTGATTTCAGCCAGACGAGCGGTAACTTCATCCTGCAGAGAGGCCAGGTCAGAGGTGCTGTTGGTGCCGTTGCTTGCCTGAACAGCCAGTTCACGAACGCGCTGCAGGTTGTTGTTGATTTCGTTCAGGGAACCTTCAGCAGTCTGCGCCATGGAGATACCGTCGTTGGCGTTACGTGCTGCCTGAGTCATACCTTTGATCTGAGCGGTCATGCGGTTTGCAATCGCCTGGCCAGCGGCATCGTCTTTCGCGCTGTTGATACGCAGACCTGAAGACAGACGCTCAATAGCAGTGCCCAGAGAAGACTGAGATTTGTTCAGGTTGTTCTGAGTAGTCAGGGACAACAGGTTAGTATTGATAACTGCCATAATTTTCTTTCCTTCAAAAATTGGGTTTTAGGTCCGGTGCCTAACACTCACAGCGTCTCTCACCGTCAACAAGGTTATCGACGGGTCCCGAAAAGACTTTAGAATCAATTTCGAAAAAATTATAACTCAATGATTATTAATGATTTTATTTTTAAAAAATCAATTAAGGTTTATCATAAGGTTATTATTTAGGTCTTTTTATTACGTGGAATATGCCAAAAAAGGCACACACTTATCCGTGTTATTGACGCGCTAAAAAATCGTCCCAAAGTGCAATCGTTTCATTTACCGCGCCAGGACATGCCTATTCTTTGGATTATTTTTTTCTCACCATCGTAAACTTTTACTATTCGAGGCCGATAAGAGTCCTGAACTACTTTCGTATTTAAGGAAAATATACATGGCTACTATCAGTAACCTCGGGATAGGTTCTGCAGGACTCGGGGATTTATATAATCAGTTGGACGCAGCAGAAAGAACCAAGCTGACGACGATTACTACCCAGCAATCGACGTATAACGCACAGTTGAGCGCGTACGGCAAGCTGCAGAGTGCCATGACCTCGCTGCAGACTGCGACCGCTGCGCTGGGTAAAGCGACCACATGGAACTCAACTGCCGTAAGCAGCACCAACACGGCCTTTACGGCAACCACTACCGCTGACGCATCCGTCGGCTCTTATGTGGTTAACGTCAACCAGGTGGCAAAAGCACAGGCGCTCACGACGGGCTCCTATACCACCAACACGGAGCTGCTGGGCGATACGACCGGCACGACGCGTAAAATTACGATTACCCAGCCGGGTACAAAAACGCCTTTAGAGGTGAACCTGGCCGATGGCGATACGTCGCTGGCCGGGATCGCGAGCGCGATCAATAAAGCGAACGGCAACGTCACCGCCAGCGTAATCAAGGCGAAAGACGGCGATTATCGCCTGATGCTGTCATCGAAAACCACCGGTACGGATGGCGAGATGACCATCAGCGTAACCGGGGACGACAAGCTGCAAAGCGCCATCGGCTACGACTCAACCGCCAAAACCGGCGCGCTGACGGTAAATACCGCGGCACAGAACGCGATTGTCGTCGTGAACGACATCAAGATTGAGCGTCAATCGAATACCATCTCCGATGCGCTGCCCGGCATGACCTTCACCGTGAAGGCAGAAAGTAAAGCGGATGAAATGCTGGAAGTGACGCGCGCCACGGATGCGAACCAGAAAGCCGTAACGGACTGGGTAACCGCGTATAACTCGCTGCAGTCCACCATTAATAGCCTGACCAAATATGTGCCGGTCGACGCTGGCTCTGGCGGCCAGTCAGCCAGCAACGGCGCGCTTGTCGGGGATGCAAACGTGCGCGGGATCCAGTCTCAGCTGCGCGGTCTGCTGACCGAAGTGCAGGCCGGCTCCGTTCAGATCATGGCTCAACTCGGGATTACCCAGGATCCGGTGAAAGGCGCAGACGGTACGGTCGGTAACCTGAAGGTGGATACCGATAAGCTGAAAAAAGCGCTCACCGACAACCCGACCGCCGTACAGCAGTACTTTATCGGTGACGGAAAGAAAACCGGTCTGGCGACCCAGATGAACAACACGCTGACCACCATGCTCAGCACCAGCACCGGCAGCGCGGGTGTGATCCAGAACGCGAAAGACGGTATTAACAAAACGCTGAAAACCCTGGGCGAACGTTACGATTCTATGGAAGCCTCTATTGATGCGACCATGGCGCGTTACAAAGCGCAGTTCACCAGCCTGGACGTATTAGTCACCAAAATGACCAGTACGGCCAACTACCTGACCCAACAGTTCTCACAAAAATAGTCGTAGCCTTCAGGAGTGGATATGTATAAGACCTCTGGTGTTCAATCCTATCAGCAGATAGGAGTAGAAAGCGCTGTTATGAATGCCAGTCCACACCAGCTGATTGTCATGTTGTTCGACGGGGCGCATAGCGCCCTCGTCCGTGCGCGTTTGTTCATGGAAGCCGGACAAATTCGTGAAAAAGGCGAAGCGTTATCGAAAGCCATTAACATCATCGACAACGGTTTAAAAGCAGGACTGAACATGGAGGTTGAGAGCGATCTGTCCAGTAATCTTGCCTCCTTGTACGAATATATGGTTCGACGTTTATTACTGGCGAACGTCAGTAACGACGTAGACGCAATTGTTGAAGTCGAGGGTTTATTAAACAACATTGCGGATGCGTGGAAGCAAATCGGCCCCAATGCGTCCTCTATTTCAGGATAATTTTGATGAATAATCCCAGCGCAGCGCTTAGCCACTGGCAGGCGTTACATGCTCAGAGCATTGCTATGCTAAATCTCGCACATTCTGGTCAATGGGATGCGCTTATTGAGCAGGAAATGCATTACGTTCAACTGGTGGAAAAGATTTCGCAAACGCCCATCATGTCATGCCCCCCGGCTCAGGTTGAGCAAGCGCGTGCGCTGCTGGAGATGATCCTCGACAATGAGAATACGTTAAAGGCCCTGCTGAAAGTACGGATGGACGAACTGCGTAATCTCATCGATCAGACCGGTAAACAGCAATCCATCACCTCTACCTATGGAAAGCTGTCAGGGAATATTCTTTATCCAGAAAGTGTTACCCGCGACACACAATTATGATTTCTTCATCCATACTCCAGAAGTCTGCCAAATGGCTTCTGGAGCACGGACGATGAAAAACCCCACCCTGTTACAATGCTTTCACTGGTATTACCCCGCTGGCGGTGAATTGTGGCGAGAAGTCACGGCGTTAGCCCCCAATCTTAATGAAATCGGCATCAATATGATCTGGCTGCCGCCCGCCTATAAAGGGGCTTCCGGCGGGTATTCGGTTGGCTATGACTGTTACGATCTGTTCGACCTCGGCGAATTTGATCAGAAAGGCAGTATCGCCACAAAGTACGGTGACAAAGCGCAGCTGCTGGAGGCCATCGACGCCCTTAAAAGCAACGACATTGCCGTACTGCTGGACGTGGTGGTGAACCACAAAATGGGGGCAGATGAGAAAGAGCCTGTCCGTGTTCAGCGCGTGAACGAGCAGGATCGCACGCAAATCGACGATGAGATCGTCGAGTGCGAAGCGTGGACACGCTACACCTTCCCTGCCCGCGCCGGGCAATATTCGCAGTTTATCTGGGATTACAAATGCTTCAGCGGCGTCGACCATATTGAGAATCCCGATGAAGACGGCATCTTTAAAATCGTCAACGACTACACCGGCGAAGGCTGGAACGACCAGGTCGACGATGAGATGGGTAACTTCGATTACCTGATGGGCGAAAATATCGACTTTCGCAATCACGCCGTCACCGAGGAGATCAAATACTGGGCCCGCTGGGTCATGGAACAGACGCGCTGCGACGGTTTTCGTCTGGACGCCGTCAAGCATATTCCGGCCTGGTTTTATAAAGAGTGGATTGAGCATGTACAGGAAGTTGCCGAACAGCCGTTATTTATCGTGGCGGAATACTGGTCCCACGAGGTGGACAAACTGCAGGCCTATATTGACCAGGTCGACGGTAAAACCATGCTCTTTGATGCCCCCCTGCAGATGAAATTCCACGAAGCGTCACGTCAGGGTCGGGATTACGACATGAGCCAAATCTTCACCGGCACGCTGGTGGAGGCCGATCCGTTTCATGCGGTCACCCTCGTCGCTAACCATGACACGCAGCCTCTACAGGCGCTGGAAGCGCCGGTGGAAGCCTGGTTTAAACCGCTGGCGTATGCGCTGATCCTGCTGCGGGAAAACGGCGTGCCGAGCGTTTTCTATCCGGATCTGTTCGGCGCCAGCTATGACGATACGGGAGGCGATGGCGAGACCTATCACATCGACATGCCGGTTATTGAGCAGCTCCACGAGCTGATCCTTGCCCGCCAGCGCTTTGCCCACGGCGTGCAGACGCTGTTTTTTGACCATCCAAACTGCATCGCTTTCAGCCGCAGCGGCACCGAGGACGATCCCGGCTGCGTGGTGGTCATGTCGAACGGTGACGACGGCGAGAAGGTGATTTGCCTGGGGGAAAACTACGGCAACAAAACGTGGCGGGATTTTCTCGGCAACCGTGAAGAAACGGTCACCACCGCGGCGGATGGCGAAGGCACCTTTACCTGCAAAGGGGGAAGCGTTAGCGTGTGGGTGATTGAGGAAGTACTGTAGAAACAATGCCGGGTGGCGGCTTCGCCTTACCCGGCCTACAAATTCCCGTCCCGTAGGCCGGGTAAGCGTCAGCGCCACCCGGCAACAAACGGCTACGGCAGTTTACTCTCCAGCGGATTCTTGCTCAGATAATCAGCACATTCCACCGTTGGGCGGTCAACCTTTTGCAGCTCCATCCCGTCATACTCCAGCGTTGAGCCGTCGCGATCCAGCGGATAGATATCCAGCTTGCGGGTAACGTTGTAATAGCTGTCTGAGCGCAGCATGATCTTACCCGGCACGGCAATCACGCGCTGCCACTGGCGACAGTCCAGCGTATCGCCCTCTTCCGTGACCACCAGCGTGGCAATCGCTTCAGGGCTGACCAGGCTGCTCTGCGGCCCTTTCGACTGCCAGTATCCCGCCAGGTTCGCCGGGACGGGATGCTTGATCACATCATTATAGTTATCGACCTGAACGCACCCGGTCAGTGCCAGCAGCGCGCCAGCAATTGCTATTTTTTTCATCATCTTTCCTGCATTCGAAGAAAAAAATATTGTGGCATTAAAGCGCAGAGGCCGCCAGCGAAGATCGACGGGGCTTAAACCTGCATCCCCATCACTTCCTGATACGCCGACACCAGCTTGTTACGCACCTGGATCCCCATCTGGATAGAAACCGAGGCTTTTTGCAAATCGGTCATCACATCGTTCAGCGCCACGCCCGGCTCGCCGAGGGTAAACTTCTCCGCCTGCGTACGCGCAGCGGTCTGGGTATCGCTGATACGGTCAAGAGCGGCGTGCAGTTGCCCCGCAAAGCTGATGGTCGGCTGTTGTTCTGCCACATTCTGATTACGGGCCGTCATCGCCGTTGCCTGCAACTGACTGATTACCCCTTCAATGCCCTGTATAGCCATGACTCTCCCCTGGATGGTTTTTTACGCGGTCAAGACTAACAGCTTGTCAATAAGATAATGGCGGTAAATAGCGTGAAAAAACCAGGTTATTTGACGCATAGAAAATCCGGAATCGTCAAATAATGGCAGGGCCATCAATATGGAACTTTTGTCGTGTTTGCCGACCCGGGAGTCAGTTTTGTTTCTCTACACGAATAACGTAAACCACCAGGATTTAAGAGGTGCGCAATGAGTGCAGCAGCATCGACAGCGCCACAAAATAAATCACTCGAGTGGATGAACCGCCTTCGCGCGAATCCTAAAATCCCGTTGATCGTGGCAGGCGCTGCCGCAATTGCGATCCTTGTAGCGATGGTTTTATGGGCGAAAAGCCCTGATTACCGCACGCTCTACAGCAACCTTTCCGATCAGGATGGCGGCGCCATCGTCACCCAGCTTACCCAGATGAATATCCCTTATCGCTTTGCCGATAATGGCGGTGCGCTTGAGGTGCCGGCAGATAAGGTGCACGAGCTTCGTCTGCGTCTGGCACAGCAGGGCCTGCCAAAGGGCGGCGCGGTCGGTTTTGAGCTGCTGGATCAGGAAAAGTTTGGTATCAGCCAGTTCAGCGAGCAGGTGAACTACCAGCGTGCGCTGGAAGGCGAGCTGGCCCGCACCATTGAAACGTTAGGCCCGGTGAAGAGTGCCCGCGTGCACCTGGCAATGCCTAAACCTTCTTTATTCGTTCGTGAACAGAAATCCCCTTCGGCATCCGTTACCGTGAACCTTGAGCCTGGCCGCGCGCTGGACGAAGGGCAAATCAGCGCGGTGACGCATCTCGTCTCCAGCGCCGTCGCCGGCCTGCCGCCGGGTAACGTAACGCTGGTGGACCAAAGCGGACATCTGCTGACCCAATCCAATACCGCCGGGCGTGACCTGAACGACGCGCAGCTGAAATACGCCGCCGACGTTGAAAGCCGTCTCCAGCGCCGCATCGAAGCGATCCTCGGCCCGGTAGTGGGCAACAGTAACGTGCATGCCCAGGTGACCGCGCAGATTGACTTCTCTAATAAAGAACAAACCGAAGAGCAATACAGCCCGAACGGCGATGCGGCTCAGGCGGTGATGCGTTCACGTCAGATCAACTCCAGCGAACAGGTGGGTGGGGCTTACCCTGGCGGCGTGCCGGGCGCGCTCTCTAACCAGCCTGCTCCGGCTAACGCGGCGCCGATTTCCACGCCACCGGCCAATCAGCAGAACGGTCAGCAAAATAATCAGCAGACCACCTCAACGACCAGTAACGCAGGCCCGCGCTCCAGCAGCCGCAACGAAACCACGAACTACGAAGTGGACCGGACGATCCGCCACACTAAACTGAACGTGGGCGATATTCAGCGTCTTTCCGTTGCGGTGGTGGTGAACTACAAAACGCTGGCGGATGGCAAACCGCTGCCGCTGACCGCCGAGCAGATGAAGCAGATTGAAAACCTGACCCGTGAAGCGATGGGTTACTCCGAGAAGCGCGGCGATACTCTCAACGTGGTCAACTCACCGTTCAACTCGGTTGAAGAGACCGGCGGCGAGCTGCCGTTCTGGCAACAGCAGGCGTTTATCGACCAGCTGATGTCCGCAGGACGCTGGCTGCTGGTGCTGATTGTCGCGTGGCTGCTGTGGCGTAAGGGCGTACGCCCTCAGCTTCAGCGCCGCGCAGAAGCCGAAAAAGTGGCTCGCGAACAGATGTCTGCGCGTCAGGAAACGGAAGAAGCGGTTGAAGTTCGCCTCAGCAAAGATGAACAGATGCAGCAGCGTCGTGCTAACCAGCGCATGGGCGCCGAGGTCATGAGCCAGCGCATTCGCGAAATGTCAGATAACGATCCGCGCGTCGTGGCGCTGGTCATCCGCCAGTGGATGGGTAACGAACATGAGTAATACGCTTACGGGCACCGATAAAAGCGTCATCCTGCTGATGACCATTGGCGAAGACCGCGCGGCAGAGGTGTTTAAGCACCTCTCCCAGCGAGAAGTGCAAATTCTCAGTGCGGCGATGGCCAACGTGCGTCAGATCTCCAACAAGCAGCTGACCGAAGTGCTGTCGGAATTTGAGCAGGAAGCCGAACAGTTTGCGGCGCTCAACGTCAACGCCAACGACTACCTGCGCTCCGTGCTGGTCAAGGCGCTGGGCGAAGAGCGCGCGGCCAGCCTGCTGGAAGATATTCTGGAAACGCGCGATACCGCCAGCGGTATCGAAACGCTTAACTTTATGGAGCCGCAGAGTGCCGCCGACCTTATTCGCGACGAGCACCCGCAGATTATCGCCACCATCCTGGTTCACCTCAAACGTGGCCAGGCTGCCGATATTCTGGCCCTGTTCGAGGAGCGTCTGCGTCACGACGTGATGCTGCGTATCGCGACCTTCGGCGGCGTCCAGCCGGCCGCGCTGGCGGAGCTGACCGAAGTGCTGAACAACCTGCTCGACGGTCAGAACCTCAAGCGCAGCAAAATGGGCGGCGTGAGAACGGCAGCGGAAATCATCAACCTGATGAAAACGCAGCAGGAAGAGGCGGTCATTACGGCGGTTCGCGAATTCGACGGCGAGCTGGCGCAAAAAATCATCGACGAGATGTTCCTGTTCGAAAACCTGGTCGAAGTGGACGATCGCAGCATCCAGCGTCTGCTCCAGGAAGTGGACTCCGAGTCGCTGCTTATTGCCCTCAAAGGTGCCGAGCAGCCTCTGCGCGAGAAGTTCCTGCGCAACATGTCTCAGCGTGCGGCCGATATCCTGCGCGACGACCTTGCCAACCGTGGCCCGGTGCGTCTGTCTCAGGTGGAAAACGAGCAGAAAGCGATCCTGCTTATTGTTCGTCGTCTGGCGGAAACCGGCGAGATGGTGATTGGCAGCGGAGACGACACCTATGTCTAATGAGCTGTCGTGGAAGCGCTGGACCCCGGACGATCTGGCCCCTCCCCTTGCCGAATTCTCGCCCGCGGTGGTTTCGCCCGCAGAGGCCGACGCGGACGTCGAACAGCCTGAGCTGAGCGAAGAAGAGCAGCAAGCGCAGATGCTGGCGCAGCTGCAAATGCAGGCGCACGAGCAGGGCTACAATACTGGCCTGAACGAGGGCCGCCAGAAGGGTCACGATCTGGGGTACCAGGAAGGTCTGGCGAAAGGGCTGGAGCACGGCATCGATCAGGCGCGCCAGCAGCAGGCGCCGATCCATGCCCGCATGCAGCAGCTGGTCAGCGAGTTCCAGCACACGCTGGACGCGCTGGACAGCGTGATTGCCTCGCGTCTGATGCAGATGGCGCTGGAAGCGGCGCGTCAGGTTATCGGCCAGACGCCCGTGGTGGATAACACCGCGCTGATCAAACAAATTCAGGGTCTGCTTCAGCAGGAGCCGCTGTTCAGCGGCAAACCGCAGCTGCGCGTCCACCCGGACGATCTGCAGCGCGTTGAAGAGAGCCTGGGCGCAACGCTTAGCCTGCACGGCTGGCGTCTGCGCGGCGACCCGTCATTACACCACGGCGGATGCAAAGTCTCTGCCGATGAAGGCGACCTGGATGCCAGCGTCGCCACCCGCTGGCAGGAACTGTGCCGCCTGGCGGCACCGGGAGTCGTCTGATGACCGCGCGCCTCACCCGCTGGCTCACCACGCTCGACAACTTTGAGACGAAGATGGCACAACTGCCATCCGTTCGTCGTTATGGGCGACTGACGCGCGCCACCGGTCTGGTACTTGAGGCCACCGGCCTGCAGCTTCCGCTGGGGGCAACCTGCGTCATTGAGCGTCAGGATGGTCAGGAGACGCGTGAAGTCGAAAGCGAAGTGGTCGGATTTAACGGCCAGCGCCTGTTCCTGATGCCGCTTGAAGAGGTGGAAGGCATTCTGCCCGGCGCGCGCGTCTATGCGAAGAATATCAGCGGCGACGGGCTGCAAAGCGGGAAACAGCTGCCGCTTGGCCCTGCCCTGCTGGGCCGCGTGCTGGACGGCAGCGGGAAGCCGCTTGATGGCCTGCCCGCGCCGGACACCACCGAAACCGGCGCGCTAATCACTCAGCCGTTCAATCCCCTGCAGCGTACCCCTATTGAGCACGTGCTGGATACCGGCGTGCGTCCGATTAACGCCCTGCTCACCGTAGGTCGCGGGCAGCGCATGGGCCTGTTTGCCGGATCAGGTGTCGGGAAATCCGTCCTGCTCGGCATGATGGCGCGCTATACCCAGGCCGACGTGATCGTCGTGGGGCTGATCGGCGAGCGTGGTCGCGAAGTAAAAGATTTCATCGAAAACATTCTGGGTGCGGAAGGCCGCGCCCGCTCGGTGGTTATTGCCGCACCGGCGGACGTGTCGCCGCTGCTGCGTATGCAGGGTGCCGCCTACGCCACCCGTATCGCCGAAGATTTTCGTGACCGCGGCAAGCACGTGCTGCTGATCATGGACTCCCTCACCCGCTATGCGATGGCGCAACGTGAAATCGCGCTGGCTATCGGCGAGCCGCCGGCGACCAAAGGCTATCCGCCTTCGGTCTTTGCCAAACTTCCGGCGCTGGTCGAGCGTGCGGGGAACGGCATCAGCGGCGGCGGCTCTATCACCGCGTTCTATACGGTACTGACCGAGGGCGACGACCAGCAGGACCCGATTGCCGACTCCGCGCGCGCGATCCTGGATGGCCATATCGTGCTGTCGCGCCGCCTGGCCGAAGCCGGGCACTACCCGGCGATTGATATTGAAGCGTCTATCAGCCGTGCGATGACGGCGTTGATTACCGAGAAGCACTACGCCCGCGTGCGTAACTTTAAACAACTGCTTTCCAGCTTCCAGCGCAACCGCGATCTGGTCAGCGTGGGGGCGTATGCCAAAGGCAGCGACCCGATGCTCGACAAGGCGATTAGCCTGTGGCCGCAGCTGGAGGCATTTTTACAACAGGGCATTTTTGAACGTGCCGACTGGGAAGATTCAATCCAGGCGCTGGAGCTGATTTTCCCGCAGGTGTAACACAGGTGGAGGGCGAAGGTCATGGCGCAAAACAGCGCGTTATCAACGCTGAAAGATCTGGCTGAAAAAGAAGTTGATGATGCCGCATTGCAGCTTGGCGCAATGCGACGCGGGTGCCAGCAGGCTGAAGAACAGTTGAAGATGTTAATCGACTATCAGCATGAATATCGCACCAACCTCAATACCGATATGACGCAGGGCATTGGCAGCCAGCGCTGGATTAACTATCAGCAGTTTATCCAGACGCTGGAAAAGGCGATAGAGCAGCACCGTCAGCAGCTAAACCAGTGGACCCAAAAAGTCGATACCGCGCTGAATTTCTGGCGCGAGAAAAAACAGAGGCTGCAGGCCTGGCAAACCTTACAGGACCGGCAGATTGCAGCCTCGACCCTGGCGGAAAACCGCCTGGATCAGAAGAAAATGGATGAGTTTGCCCAGCGCGCATCAATGAGGAAACCGGAATGATCACACTGCAACAACTGCTGATGAGCGACAGCGACCTGTCAGGCGCGATGCAAACAGGGAAAGGCACCGAGGGTGCGCAAGACTTTCTCTCCCTGCTGGCGAGCGCCCTGACGGACGCAACGGGCAAAGGTAACGATGCGCCGCTCACCCTGGCGGACCTGAAAGCCGCCGGCGGCAAGCTGTCGAAAGTTGCGCTGGAAGCCAAAGGCGATACCGCTCTGCAGGCCAAAATTGCCGATCTGCTCGCGCGTCAGCCTGCGCTGAATGGCGTTGAAACGACCGAGTCCGCGCCGTTTGAAACCCTGGTTTCCGGGCTGGTGCCGCTGTCAAAGGGCGACGCGCTGAAGACGCTCACTGCGGCCAACGGCAAAGATGACGGTCAAAGCGAACTGAGCGAAGAAGAGCTGGCCGGGTTAAGCGCGCTGATGGCGATGCTGCCGCACCAGCAGACTACCGCCTCTCGTGCGGCTGGCAGCGACGGCGTTTCCGCTCCCTCAGCGCTGAATTCAGCAACGCTTTCACCAAACGGTGCGGGCCAGCCGTCCCTGAACGCGCCTGCGGGAAGCCATGATAAAGCGCAGCTTTCTGCGTCCTATCAGAGCCAGGCGAAAAACAACGGTCCGGATCTCTCAGACAACGCGCCTGCCACGCCAGTCGTGGCCGCAGAGAAGCAGGAGTTCGCCAATTCTTCCTCGTCATCTTCGCCAACCGCGACCCTGGCACCGATTATGTCCAGCCATGCTATCAGCCAGCCAGCCGCCACCGTTGCCACCGCGCCGGTACTAAGCCAGCCTCTGGGCACCCACGAATGGCAGCAGTCCCTGAGCCAGCACATCACCCTGTTCACTAAGCAGGGCCAGCAGACGGCGGAGCTGCGCCTGCACCCGGAAGATCTGGGCCAGGTGCAAATCTCGCTTAAGCTGGACGACAACCAGGCACAGCTGCAGATGGTCTCTGCGCACAGCCATGTGCGCGCAGCGCTGGAGGCCGCGCTGCCGGTCCTGCGGACCTCGCTGGCGGAGAACGGCATTCAGCTTTCTCAGAGTAGCGTCAGCAGCGAGAGTTTCGCCGGTCAGCAGCAGTCTTCATCCCAGCAGCATCAGGCCTCGCGTTCCGGCCAGCACGGCGGTTTTAATGAAGAGAGCGATGAGCTCCTGCCGGTTCCTGCCGCCCTGCAATCCGCGGCGCGCGGTAACGGTGCCGTAGACATCTTCGCCTAAACGCCAGAGGTAGCGTGATTATCCCCGTCTTTTCCACGCTTTGACGACGGCAGGACACGGGATAATCACCTTATTAAGCTGTACCGAAACAGGAAGCTCGTATCAGATGACAGACTCCGCTATCACCAAAAAAAGCAAGCGTTCCATCTGGATCCCGCTGCTGGTGTTGATCACGCTCGCCGCCTGCGCTACCGCGGGCTATAGTTACTGGCGTATGCAGCAGGAACCTTCTACCGCTGCGGCCAAAGCCGAACCTGCTCCACCGCCGGCGCCGGTCTTTTTCCCTCTGGACACCTTCACCGTTAACCTCGGTGATGCGGATCGTGTGCTGTATGTCGGTATTACGCTGCGCCTGAAGGACGAAGCGACCCGCGCGCGCCTGAACGATTATCTGCCGGAAGTGCGTAGCCGCCTTCTCCTGCTGTTTTCTCGTCAGGACGCCTCCGCGCTGGCTACCGACGTGGGTAAGCAAAAGCTGGTCGACGCCATCAAGCAGACGCTGGCCACCCCGCTGGTAAACGGTCAACCTAAGCAGGAAGTCACTGACGTTCTGTACACAGCCTTTATTCTGCGGTAACGACATGGGCGACAGTATTCTTTCTCAGGCAGAAATCGACGCGCTGCTTAACGGCGACAGCGATAAGAGTGATGATCCGCAACCGGGTCTCACCGGCGACGATAATATTCGTCCTTACGATCCCAATACCCAGCGTCGCGTAGTCCGTGAACGTCTGCAGGCGCTGGAGATCATTAACGAACGTTTTGCACGTCAGTTCCGTATGGGGCTGTTTAACCTGCTGCGTCGTAGCCCGGATATCACGGTCGGTGCGATCCGCATTCAGCCGTATCATGAGTTTGCCCGCAACCTGCCGGTGCCAACCAACCTTAACCTGATTCATCTGAAGCCGCTTCGCGGCACCGGTCTGGTGGTGTTCTCGCCAAGCCTGGTGTTCATTGCGGTGGATAACCTGTTCGGCGGCGACGGTCGTTTCCCGACCAAAGTGGAAGGCCGTGAATTTACCCACACCGAACAGCGCGTCATTAACCGCATGCTGAAGCTGGCGCTGGAGTCCTACAGCGACGCGTGGAAAGCGATTAACCCGCTGGAAGTGGAGTACGTCCGTTCTGAGATGCAGGTGAAATTTACCAATATCACCACCTCCCCGAACGATATCGTCGTCAATACGCCGTTCCACGTGGAGATCGGTAACCTGACCGGCGAATTCAACATCTGCCTGCCGTTCAGCATGATTGAACCGCTGCGCGAGCTGCTGGTTAACCCGCCGCTGGAGAACTCGCGCAACGAAGATCAGAACTGGCGTGAAAACCTGGTGCGCCAGGTGCAGCACTCCCAGCTGGAGCTGGTGGCAAACTTTGCCGACATCTCGATGCGGTTATCCCAGATCCTGAAATTACAACCCGGCGACGTTTTGCCGATAGACAAACCCGACCGCATTATTGCCCACGTGGATGGTGTCCCCGTACTCACAAGCCAGTACGGCACGATTAACGGTCAGTATGCGTTACGCGTTGAGCACTTGATCAACCCGATTTTGAATTCGCTGAATGAGGAACAGCCCAAATGAGTGACATGAACAATCCGTCCGATGAAAACAGCGGAGCACTGGACGATCTGTGGGCTGACGCGTTAAACGAGCAAAAAACGACTCCGACAAAAAGCGCGGCGGACGCGGTCTTCCAGCAGTTAGGCGGCGGTGACGTCAGCGGCACGCTGCAGGATATCGACCTGATTATGGACATCCCGGTCAAGCTGACCGTTGAGCTGGGGCGCACCCGGATGACCATTAAAGAGCTGCTGCGTCTGACGCAGGGTTCGGTCGTGGCCCTTGACGGTCTGGCCGGCGAGCCGCTGGATATTCTGATCAACGGCTATCTGATTGCTCAGGGTGAAGTGGTGGTGGTTGCCGACAAATACGGCGTGCGCATCACCGACATCATTACCCCGTCTGAACGCATGCGTCGTCTGAGCCGTTAAGTATGAAAACCCAGGCAACAATATCACCACCGTCCGCCGTTCCCGGCTCCCCGCTGCTCCAGGTGAGCGGGGCGTTGTTCGGTATTATTGCCTTTATTCTTATTGCCGCCTGGCTGGCGAAGCGTTTTGGTCTGGCGGGTAAAACTGCCAGCACCCGCGGCCTGAAGGTCAGCGCCAGCACTCCCCTTGGGCCGCGCGAACGCGTGGTCATTATCGATGTGGAAGATGCGCGTCTGGTACTGGGCGTAACCGGCTCAAACATCAACGTATTACATAAACTGCCGCCCGCCCCGGTCACGGTGGACGAGCGCGCACAAGCCCCTGCGGATTTTCAGTCCGTCATGAAGAGTTTGCTTAAGCGTTCCGGGAGATCCTGATGCGCCGTTTGTTATCCCTTACGCTTGCGGGCGTTGGCCTGTTTGCTCCTGCGGTTTATGCACAGCTGCCCGGTCTGGTCTCAACGCCGATTGCGGGTGGCGGCCAGAGCTGGTCGCTCCCGGTTCAGACGCTGGTCTTCATCACCTCGCTGACCTTTATTCCGGCCATCCTGCTGATGATGACCAGCTTCACCCGCATCATCATCGTCTTTGGTCTGCTGCGAAACGCGCTGGGCACCCCTTCGGCGCCGCCAAACCAGGTGCTTCTGGGCTTAGCTCTGTTTTTGACCTTTTTCATCATGTCGCCGGTGATCGACAAAATTTATACCGACGCCTACCAGCCGTTCAGCGAAGACAAAATCTCGATGCAGGAAGCGCTGGAAAAAGGCGCGCAGCCGCTGCGGGAATTTATGCTGCGTCAGACGCGCGAAGCGGACCTGGCTCTTTTCGCTCGACTGTCCAACACCGGCGAGCTTCAGGGGCCGGAAGCGGTGCCGATGCGGATTCTGCTGCCGGCCTATGTCACCAGCGAGCTGAAAACCGCGTTCCAGATTGGCTTTACCATCTTTATTCCGTTCCTGATTATCGACCTGGTGATCGCCAGCGTCCTGATGGCGCTCGGGATGATGATGGTGCCGCCGGCCACCATTGCCCTGCCCTTTAAGATCATGCTCTTTGTGCTGGTCGATGGCTGGCAGCTGCTGGTCAGTTCGCTGGCGCAGAGTTTTTACAGTTAAGGAACGGCAATGACACCCGAATCGGTCATGATGATGGGCACGGAAGCGATGAAAATCGCCATTGCCGTTGCCGCGCCGCTGCTGCTTGTCGCGCTGGTTACCGGCTTGATTATCAGTATTCTTCAGGCTGCCACGCAGATTAACGAAATGACGCTGTCGTTTATCCCGAAAATCATCGCCGTCTTCGTGGCGATTATCGTGGCCGGGCCGTGGATGCTGAACCTGCTGCTGGACTATATGCGCAACCTGTTTACCAATCTGCCGTACATCATCGGCTGACCTGACGATGCTGCACTTCACCAGTGACCAGTGGGTTCAGTGGCTCGGCGTCTATTTCTGGCCGATGCTGCGCATTCTGGCGCTGATCTCCACCGCCCCCATACTCAGCGAGAAATCGATCCCCAAGCGCGTCAAGGTGGGGCTGGGCATTATCATCACCATTATCGTTGCCCCTTCCCTGCCACCTGTGAATATTCCCATCTTCTCGGCTAACGCGATATGGGTCGCTTTGCAGCAGGTGATGATTGGCGTCGCCGTGGGCTTTACCATGCAGCTCGCCTTCGCCGCCGTGCGCACGGCTGGTGAGTTGATTGGCCTGCAGATGGGGCTATCATTCGCCACGTTTGTCGATCCCGGCAGCCATCTCAACATGCCGGTGCTGGCGCGCATCATCGATCTGCTCGCCATGCTGCTGTTCCTGTCGCTCAACGGCCATCTGTGGCTCATCTCCATGCTGGTAGATACCTTCCATACGCTGCCGATTGGTGATAACCCGGTCAACAGCAACGCCTTCCTCGCGCTTACCCGCGCGGCGGGGCTGATTTTCCTCAACGGTCTGATGCTGGCTCTGCCGATCATCACGCTGCTGCTTACCGTCAACCTGGCATTAGGTTTACTGAACAGAATGGCACCGCAGCTCTCGGTGTTTGTGATTGGTTTTCCGCTGACCTTGACGGTCGGAATTTTATTAATGTCATTACTGATGCCCCTTATCGCCCCCTTCTGTGAACATTTATTCGGCGAGATATTCAATCTGTTAGCGGATATTGTCAGCGAATTGCCACGTAAATAATAGTCCTCACGTTCGCTATTGTCTTTCTGAGGATATTCCTAAAATAAAACGCGAAAAACATCTTCCAGGATATATCTGACGCGGTTTAAATGTTTCTAACCATCTCACAATACTTAATATTTACTTTACTTTAAGAAGATTCCTGGCAAATTATACGTAACTTTACGGGATAGTGAGTCCGCCTGAAAGTCTTTGTCATGCTCACAGGTTTATTATTTTTTTCCATCCCGTATGGCTGTTTTGAGCTCTCAGGCAGATGGTGAATTATCGTTACGCATTGAGTGAGGGTATGCCATGTCAACGATCATTATGGATTTATGCAGCTACACCCGGCTAGGGTTAACCGGGTACCTGGCAAGCAGAGGGGTAAGAAAGAGAGACATCAACGATGCACACACCGTTGAAGAACTCGCAGCCGCTTGTGACGAACTCAAACCAGGCGTGGTGTTTATTAATGAGGACTGTTTCATTCACGATCCAGCCAACAGTCAGCACATTAAGCAAATCATTAATCAGCATCCAAAAACCCTGTTTATTGTTTTTATGGCGATCGCGAATATCCATTTCGATGAGTATTTGTTGGTCCGTAAAAATTTATTGATTAGTTCTAAGTCGATTAAACCCGAGTCGCTGGATGACATTCTGGGTGATTATTTGAATAAAGAAGTTAAAAATGTAGGAGCGGTTAACTTACCCACCCTTTCATTAAGCAGGACTGAATCAAGCATGCTGCGAATGTGGATGGCGGGACAAGGAACTATTCAGATCTCCGACCAGATGAATATTAAAGCGAAAACCGTTTCATCACACAAAGGAAATATTAAAAGGAAAATTAAAACGCATAATAAGCAAGTGATCTATCACGTGGTACGTCTGACCGATAATGTGACGAACGGGATTTTCGTCAACATGCGTTAGTGGCTTAAAACCCTTTGCACCCTACCTTTGATCTCTGGCCTGGCCAGAGATTTTTGCTTTTGCGGACGTAGTCGGGCACGCGCAATGCCACCCGACGCCGTACTACTCCGCTTTCTCAACAAAAATGCCGTCCGGATGCCCCAGCTCGTTAAAAAACCAGATGCCGAGCGGGTAATCTTCCAGTGAGACCAGGTACATTGTGCCTTCACTAAACTCTTCAATTGCCAGCACCACCCCCGGGCGGCGCGGCCCACCGTCCGTTTTAACGGTTACCCGATCGTTGACCTTCATACATTCCTCCTCTGGTTTTGAGCCAGTGTAGAACAAAACGCAAAAACACACATCGCCGCACGGCGTGAATGGCGTTTTTATACACAGTCTATACTTAGCGTTGGACACGGTTGAATGAGGAACCCCGTAATGAAGACCGATAAAGAGTACAGCGACACCATCAAGCGCGAAGTTGAGGTGGATGTCGATGCCCTGCTGGCCGCCATCAATGAGATCAGTGAGTCAGAAGTCCGCCGCACGGACGATGGTTCGGACCACGTCATTGTTAACGGGAGGGATTATCACACCTATCGCGAGCTGGCGGAGGCCTTCGAGCTAGATATTCATGACTTTAGCGTGTCTGAAGCAAATCGTTAGCACGAAAAAAATCCCGGTCATGGGGATGGCCGGGATCAAAACTTGCTTATGCAAGAAGCACTTGAAAATTCGTTACACCAGGAAATCTGATGTACAAACAACACTATCCCCAACGATTTTGCATGACAAGCATATATTCTTACAGTGAATATAATATTTTTAACATAATCGTTTTGGTTATGAGCAACAACATACGCCGAATGCGGGTTTGGCTGGATCGGTTCTCCTGAATCCGGTTTAAGCGTAGATAATTTTTTAGGAATATTCTTAGATTAAGGCTCATTCGTTTTCGGGAGTTACTATGCTTTCACTCCAGGGTCCCCTGCTGATTTTTTCCGATCTGGATGGATCGCTGTTGGATATTCATACCTATGAGTGGCAGCCCGCGATGCCGTGGCTCGATAAACTGCAGGATAACCAGGTACCGGTGATTCTTTGCAGCAGCAAAAGCGCGGCAGAGATGCTGGATATCCAGCAGGATTTAGGTCTCGAAGGCTTACCTTTTATCGCTGAGAACGGCGCGGTGGTTCAGCCTGACGTACGCTGGGAAATGGGTCAGCGTCACATCAACGGCATGACGCACCGGGAGATTCATCCGCTTATTGAGCAAATCCGCCAGCAGTCAGGCTTCAAATTCACCACCTTTGACGACGTGGACGAACGCGTCATCAGCGAATGGACGGGGCTGACCCGCTACCGGGCGGCGCTTGCCCGTAAGCACGACGCCTCCGTCACGCTCATCTGGCGTGATTCCGACGAAGCCATGGCCCGGTTTGAAGCGGCGCTGGCGCAGCGCGGACTGAAATGCCTGCAGGGAGCACGTTTCTGGCACATTCTGGATGCCGGCTGCGGTAAGGACGTTGCGGCTAACTGGCTTATCGCGCAGTACCGTGAACGGGAAAATATTGAACCCACCACTCTGGGGCTCGGCGATGGGCCAAACGACGCGCCGTTGCTGGACAGCGTGGACTTCGCGGTGGTGATTAAGGGCATAAACCGCCAGGGTATTAGGTTACGGGACGATAGCCCCAGCCGGGTTTATCACACCCGGCAGGCGGGACCGCTCGGCTGGCAGGAGGGGCTGGATCACTTTTTGTCATGATCGTGCCAGACAACCCGGTTACGTCCGCCCTGTTTTGCATTGTATAACCGGGCATCCGCCACGGACTGCAGCTGTTCGAAATCGTAGTTTTCGTTTTCCTGCGCGCTGCTGACGCCGAGTGACGCGCTGATGCGCAGGGTCATACTCTTCTTCACCAGAATCTCCTTGCTGTTGATTCGGCAACGAATACGCTCCGCGACGCCTCTCGCCTCCTCAAGACCAAGCCCCGGCAGAACGATACAAAACTCTTCCCCGCCCACGCGTCCTGCCACATCGTTCTTGCGTAACGTACTGGCAATCAACCCTGCCGTGTGGGAGAGCACCTTATCCCCGGCCTGGTGGCCAAAACGGTCGTTAATGCTTTTAAAATTGTCGAGATCGATCTGAATAACCGAGAACGGCAGCGACTGCTGGCGACAGGTTTCCGACAGCAGTTTTGCGCGATCGAACAGCGCGCCGCGATTATTCAGGCGGGTGAGCGGGTCATGCCAGGCCTGCCACTGGAGCGAGTGCTGGAGCGTATACATGTTGCTGACCATCCGACGGATAACCAGCCACGAGATCAATAGCATGGCGGTAAAGAGTGCCCACATCAGCGCCAGCACAATACTGATACTGCCGAAGTCATCTTGTACCCCTTCATGCAGGGTGTGGATCCGCAAGACGACGCCATCGAAGTGGTTGAGCCGCTCCCAGCTGACAAAACGGCTTCCAAGGCGGATCCCACCGCCGGTATCGTTCTCAATCGCCTGCGCTATTTGCGCCGTTTCGCGTTCATCAAAATGGTTAACCGGTTTTTCTGAACGGTCAGAAGTGGCAATCATATTGAGGCGAGTGTCGTACAGCTGATACTCCCCTTCCGTCCGGTCTTCCGTCGCGTCAGCCAGCAGGCGCTGCATCGTGCTCAACGCAAAATCCATCGCTACAACGCCGTACCAGTAATGGTCGAAATAGATGGGCACGCTGGCGGCGATCGTGCGTTCCTCCCCGGTCCATGAGGAAGGCGTAGAGATGAACCAGCGCACCGCGCGGGCGCGGTTGTTGCGCTCTGACTGCTGGGTAAACCAGGGCTGCGTGACCAGATGGTAATAGCGGGAGGTGATGTCGCCCGCCAGGTCCGGCGTATCCGTGGAAAGGAAAAAACCGGCGCGGGAGACGTAGGTCGCGCGTGATTCCGTTTGCGCTCGCGTGGACGCCAGCCTGAGCAGATACCCTACTTCGAGCGCGGCAGAAATTTCATGACTGATGCGGTCAGGGTCACGATTCAGAAGCGTGGTTTTTTCGACGAACGCATCCGAAACGCCGTTAATGGGCAGGGTCCGCTTTTTATCAACGGCGATTTGCCAGGTAGGCTGCTTGCGGACGGTGTTGAAGCGCGACACGGCATTCTGCAGGACATCAAACGCCAGCGGCATCTGGATCGCATCGCGTATGCCCTGCCGGAACAGCAGCATCCTGTCCACGCTGTTCTGTAACTGCCTGTCCAGCGAGCTGGCCACGGTTTCCAGATGGTTCCGCTGGCTGGAAATGTAGGCCTCTTCAAGCACCACCACCTCACGCCAGGTCAGGAGAGTGGAAAACACCAGAACGATCAGAAAACAGAGATTAACAATCAACCCCGGATTGCTACGCTTATGCAGCCATTGCAGAAAAGATTGTCTTACAACAAAGGTATCGCGCTGCACACATACTCCCTGACAACTGCCTACACCCGGTACTGGAGATAAAAAACGCCCGGCAAAGCCGGGCGTTATGTGATTAAGCCTTGTCCCGCTTGTGCTGCCCGTCACCCGGCTGAAGCTCATCTTCACGAAATGCTTCCCGCTGGACGCTAAAGCCATCGTGCCACCGACACTCCACCATTCCGCTGGAATACCCGGTGACAATCATATGTGGGCCGCCCTTCTTAGGCTTAACTTCATCACTGACCAAAAAGACCATACCTGCCTCCTGTATCAGGGTGAAACTGTTTCAATTTAGACGAGGAATGGTCTTTTTGCATCCTGCGACGGGTAACAATTAGTGCGCTGTACCGCGCATTTTTTCAACCAGTTTCACCGCTGCCACCACGATAGCGCCAACGATAAAGCCCAGCACAAGATTAAGCAGCGTCGGCAGAATAGCGGCCACCACGCTCCCCTGCGCCGAGGAGAAATGTTCGATAGCATGATGCAGCGGAGCAATGCCGTGAACCACAATACCGCCGCCCACGAGGAACATCGCCAGGGTGCCCACCACGGACAAGCTCTTCATCAGCCACGGCGCCAGCGTCAGTAAGCTCTTGCCGATGCCTTTTGCCACCGCGCTTGATTTCTCCTCCAGCCAGTAGCCGATATCATCGAGCTTCACGATCAGACCGACCAGGCCGTAGACGCCTACCGTAACCAGAATGGCGATCCCGGAAAGGATCAGCACCTGATTCAGCAGCGGTGCGTCGGAGACAATGCCCAGCGTAATGGCAACGATCTCTGCTGAAAGAATAAAGTCGGTGCGAATGGCGCCTTTGATTTTATCGCGCTCGAAGACTTTCGGATCCTGCGCGGCCAGCGCTTCAAGGCGCTGCTGACGCGCCTCCGGGGTATCCTTCTGCTTGCGAGAGCTCAAAGAGTGCAGGACCTTCTCCACGCCTTCGAAGCATAGAAATGCCCCGCCAATCATCAGCAGCGGCGTGATGGCCCAGGGAATGAATGCGCTGATCAGCAGCGCCAGCGGCACCAGGATCACTTTATTCAGAAACGAGCCTTTTGCCACGCCCCACACCACCGGCAGCTCACGGTTAGCCCGTACCCCGCTCACCTGCTGAGCGTTAAGCGAGAGATCGTCCCCCAGCACCCCTGCGGTTTTCTTCGCCGCCAGTTTCCCCATCACGGAAATATCATCCAGTAAGGTGGCAATATCATCCAGCAATGTTAATAAGCTACTTCCTGCCAAAATGGTGATCCTTCTTTTTTTGGTAATTAAGTGAATAGTATGGAGCAAAAGCGCAATCGCGGAAACAGGCACCTTGCGTCAACAAAAATTTCACATCAACTACACAATTAAAGGGCTCGCCAGCGCGATAGTTTTCGCGTTTACTATCAGCGACCTTTTTATTTCGTCGTGAGGGATTATGCGTTTCCGGCAACTGCTTCCGCTTATTGGGGCACTTTTTTCGCTGTATATCATCTGGGGTTCCACCTACTTTGTCATTCGCATCGGCGTAGAAAGCTGGCCGCCGCTGATGATGGCAGGCATTCGCTTCCTCTCGGCGGGCGTGCTGCTGCTGGCCTTCCTGCTGCTGCGCGGGCATAAGCTTCCTCCGCTTCGCCCAATGCTGAACGCCGCTCTGATCGGCCTGCTGCTGCTGGCGGTCGGTAATGGCTTTGTGACCATTGCCGAGCACCAGAACGTACCGTCTGGGATCGCCGCCGTGGTCGTTGCCACCGTACCGCTGTTTACCCTCTGCTTCAGCCGCCTTTTCGGCATCCGCACCCGCAAGCTGGAGTGGCTGGGGATTGGCATCGGCCTTGCCGGCATTATTCTGCTCAACAGCGGCGGTAACCTGAGCGGGAATCCGTGGGGCGCAGTGATTATCCTTATTGGCTCGATGAGCTGGGCGTTCGGTTCCGTATACGGTTCTCGTATCGAGCTGCCGACCGGCATGATGGCGGGGGCAATTGAGATGCTTGCGGCTGGGATTGTGCTGCTGCTGGCCTCAGCCCTGACGGGCGAGGAGCTGACTACCCTGCCGCCGTTGTCGGGCTTCCTGGCGGTAGGTTACCTGGCGCTGTTCGGCTCCATCATCGCCATCAACGCCTATATGTTCCTGATCCGTAACGTCTCTCCGGCGGTCGCCACCAGCTATGCCTACGTCAACCCGGTCGTGGCCGTGCTGCTTGGCACCGGGCTTGGCGGTGAAACGCTCTCTCCGGTTGAGTGGTTAGCTTTAGGGGTGATTGTTTTTGCCGTCGTGCTGGTGACCTTAGGCAAATATTTGCTGCCGGCAAAGCCCGTGGTTACGCCTTGCGAGGTGGAGAAACCGTAAGCGCGTGGATCCCCTGCGTGTCGATCTGCGCGGCCTCGCCGCCGCCGCAGATCCACTCTTCCAGCCGTTCGCTCAGATCGGCATCGTTCAGCTTCAGCCGCCCTTTCAGCGCACATTCCCAGACGATCAGCACCCTCCAGCCCTGCGCGACAAGCGTGGCAAGATCCCGCGCGTCTCGTTCAACGTTCTTGCCAATCTTCTCCAGCCAGAAATCGGTGCGCGTCGCAGGAACTTTAAACAGGTAGCAGTCGTGATGATGCCAGAAACAGCCGTGGGTAAAGATGATGCACCGATACGCGTCAATGACGAAATCCGGGCGACCCGCAAGTGCGGGATCCTGCACGCGAAAGTCGAAGCCCGCCTGTGTCAGCAGACCGGCCAGACGCTTTTCTATCGCGGTGTCACGCGTGCCGATGGCACGCATGTTTTTGCTCCGCGTGGCCTTATCGTGAACGTCCGTCATTGACGGCCTCACCCTGGCGGAGCGCCACCGCCTGTCTGATGCGCGGGGCCAGCAGTTTTGCCACCGCCGCGAACGCGGGCACCACCACCGAGTTACCAAACTGACGGTAAGCCTGAGTGTCCGAAACCGGAATGCGGAAACGGTAGCCCTGTGGCGTTTCAAAGCCCATCAGCCGGGCGCACTCCCGCGGCGTGAGGCGCCGCGGACGGTGACGCTGGTTTTGCGGATCGTCGAAATCTTTCTCGCCCAGCGCTTTATCCCAGCCTCTGTCGATCAGTATTTCCGCGCCGTCTTTGTAGTAGCGAGCGGACAGCGTGCGGGTCACGCTGTGCGGATCGTTTGGGTTCACCATGCCAAACCCAAATCCGTTGCCTTTGGCCTGATGCTTTTTGGCATAGCGGTAGAGGTATTTCCACAGGATCGGCGTCAGGATAAATTTTGCGTCGACCACAGGCTCCAGCAGGTCGGCAATGGTTGGACGACGCTCGGGATATAAGGAGGGAATATCCCGCAGGGTGAAATCCCCCTTCAGATTGAGATCGCGGCGGAAACCGACGAGCACAATGCGTTCGCGATGCTGGGGCAGGAAGTGTTTCCCGTCGATAATTTTCGGGTCATCCGCGCCCATGTCCTCGGAATCGGCCACGTCATAGCCCAGCTCATCCAGCGTTTGCATGATAATGCGGAAGGTCTTTCCACCGTCGTGGCTCTTTAAGTTTTTGACGTTTTCCAGCACGAATATGGCCGGGCGACAGGCGTCAATGATTCGGGCCACATCAAAAAACAGCGTCCCCTGGGTATCGCAGGCGAAGCCGTGGGCACGTCCGAGGGCATTCTTTTTGGATACGCCGGCCAGCGAAAAAGGCTGGCACGGGAAGCCCGCCAGCAGCACGTCATGCGCCGGAATCGTCTGACGAATATGCTCGGCGGCCTGTTCATCCGTGACGCCGCTTTTATGGCTCAGGGTGACATCGCGGATATCGGCGTTGAAATGATGTTCCTGCGGATCGCAGTACCAGTTCGCTTTATAGGTGCGTACCGCATGTTTGTTCCACTCGCTGGTAAACACGCACTGACCGCCGATAGCTTCAAAGCCGTGCCGGATACCGCCGATGCCGGCAAACAGATCGATAAAGCGGAAGGCATAGTTCGGGTGCGCAGCAGGTGGCCGCGGAAGCAGATTTTGCAGATAACGAAACTCGCCTTCACTCAGGCGGCGCCCTGCCCGATCGCTGGTCACTAGCCGCTTAAGGATAGCCGGGCTCCAGTGGCTCTCGCCGTGCGCCACAAGCTGGTTTGCCAGCGTTTTAGCGTCATAAATATCCAGCAGCTGACGCAGTAATGCCTGCACCGTAGCCGTTGACTTCTCTGCCTGCTCAGACGCGGGCTCTGTCACTGATCGATTTTCCTGCATTCTTTTAACCGGGCAATAAAGACTGGGAACAGATTACCACAGTTCACTTTCGCAAACTGCGACGGAAGCGGTGTTGAATCTGGCTATCCAGCCCGATGCAGTCGCCCTGTAATTCGGCACTGAGTTTCGCCATAAACTGAATCAGAAAATCGGCGTTGTGCTGCGCGAGCTCGCGCCCGACCTCGGTTTGCATTGTATCAGGCAAGCGCAGCAGCTTGGTCTGAAAATGATCGAGCGCAAACGCCCGGTCATCAAGTGGCCGCGCGTCGGCAAACGGATCGTCCGCGTTAAAAAGCGGTACGCCCAGCGCGCCTGACACGGCAAACACGCGCGCCAGACCGATCGCTCCCAGCGCCTCCAGACGATCTGCATCCTGGACAATTTTGGCTTCAATCGTGTGCGGCGTCAGTCCGGCGCTGAAACTGTGCGCCTCGATGGCGTGCTCCACGGCGGCGTAGCGATCCGACGGGAAGTCAGGGAAATCGCGGTGCAGAATCTCTCGCGCCCTGCGCGCCGCCAGACGCGACGACTGGCTGCGTTCAGGATGGTTTTTCGGCAGGCTGACGATGTCATGAAAATAACAGGCGGTCAGGATCGTCAGCGGGTCGACGGGGTGATGTACCATGATTTTCTGCGCCGTCATCCAGACGCGACGGAAGTGTGAAATATCGTGCGCGGTGTCGTCGGTCACGTGATGTTCATTAAGCCAGGATTCAAAGCGCTGCTGCCACTGTATAAGTTCCATCATCCTTTCCTGTTACGAAAATGGGCGCTTAATTATAACATAGCCAAATGAAATAAATTAAAAAATAGAAATGCGGAATACTTAATAATAATTACACACAATATATACAACCGATCAATTCATTAAAAAAATAAAGAGCCCAACTGAAATATTATGAAATATTTTTACCCATTTAATTACATTTAATTTTGAACCAAATTAAC
>NZ_JAWNCA010000034.1:0-44556 GCF_034106185.1 Enterobacter sp. 296B2
TGCTGTACTGATGGCTTCAGGCTGTCAGGCGAAAGAGCCGCCGACGCAGGTGGTTTATCGCTTTGATGACCATCGTTATCTGGAACTGAAAGGCTGGGACTGTGAAGGCGAGCTCTGGTACACCGATACGCAGCGGGGGATTCATTCTGAAGTGGTCAGTCAGTTCTATCGTATTTTTACTAAAAAATACGTCCATCCGTCAGAGCGCTATATAGCGATTCCGACCTGGCATTCCCCTGGCTCTATGGTATCAAAGGATTATGGCAAAACCTGGTATCCGTCCTCATTCTCGCCCGGCGAAAATGAACCTAATGGAGACAATGCCCCTCCCTATGACGACATTCTTTCTTTCACAGTAGTGAATGACCAGGGCTTTCTGCAGACAAAGCACCGCCTTTATATGTCCTCCAGGCCGTTTGATGACCCCCGTCTATTGCCCGGTGGTAAGGGTATTCATTACGAACTTCAGGATGGGGTGCAGGGCGATATTACAGCAGGAACGGGTGGCTGGGCGTGGGGAATGGTTTATATGACGAAGCAAGGCCTGAAGGACACCGTACAGTCATTGCAGACTAATTGGAAAGACCAACCCGATAAGGTCCCTGAAGTGAAAGGCTACACCGGCTGGGACCATATGCGCTGTGACATGGATGCGCGATAAACGACTAAGGATAAACAATGAACGGCGTAATTCGCTTAGACGATCCGCTGGCGAACGGTGGAAAAGTGACTTCAGCTTCAGGGGCCAATTTCATGGGTAAACCCGTGGCGCTAAAAGATGACATCGTTGAATGCCTGCTGCACAAAGGGAAATACCCGATTACAGAGTGCCATCCACGCTGGACGATGCTCGGACGAGGCGTGGTTGTCGACCGGTGTAAAGCGGCGTGCGGGTGTGAAATAAGGACAACGCTGCCAACGGCGGGGGCTATATAATGGAGTGGTGGTTATATTCGAAGCAGAAAGATGCCGACGTAAAAATGCCGACGCTAGCGATCGTTGCTGTGTATATCGTCGCTGTTGTCATGGGGATCATTCTTGAGATTTTTACCTGGCCTCAGAATAAACATGTGACGCTCTTTTTTTTCTTGCCGTCCGTACTGCTACCGCTCAGCCTGGTAACGTGTCTGGTATTTGCGCTGAAAATGATAATAAGTACCTCTGTAAACTATGCAGAAACTCGCAAATATATTGCAAAAGAGAGGGCTATCAGGCTCAAACGTTTTGCGCGTCAGAACATCACCATTGCAGCCTGGTCGGCCCTCTCTCCGGTCGATCAACTGGCGCTGAATATGCTAAAGCTTGAAGGTGAGTTTCCGCTGGCGCCCAAAACGCCGCTAAAAATTGAGGCAACCGAAGCGTTTGACCAGACTCCGGACGAAGCCGTCTTTTCGCGCCTGCTCGCGCCGATGGCCGATAAGCTCAAAATGAGTGCGTATCAGCGAAGGGATACATACGTCTGGGTTCGCGGGGGCGATGCGAACTGTGTTGAGGATCTGAGACGAGCGCTGGAAAATCTGAAGTTACACAGTGCGCACGGCGGCAAAATTCAGTTTATCAGCGAGTGCCCTGACTACTCGCTCATCGGGGAGTGGATAGCGGCAAGCGACAAATTCATCGTTAACAGGCTGCTGATCGTCGTCGATATCCATGGTGAAGACGGTGACAGTAAGAGAATGGAAAACGCCTGCGCTTTTCTCTTCACTAACCAATACGTGCATGCAGAAGGAGAGAAACCGGTTTATCTGTACCAACCGATGAGTAAGATCACGGACGTAGAAGAAACGATGCCGGTTTATCTGGATGTTGGCCCTGTGACGGCCCCAAAAGCGCTCTGGTACAGCGGATTATCCCGTACGGAAAAATATCCTTTGATGCAGGCGCTGGATGCTAAAAACGCTGTTATGGAAAGGCTGGAAATGGAATCCTCGCTCGGGGAAAAGAGCGAGGGATACAGATGGCTGGCGCTGGCGCTTGCTGCCGATGCGGTAAAGTATGCGCAGGGAGCTCAGCTGGTGGCGAATTCAGCAATGAATAAATTCTCCGTCACCGCCCTTTCCTCGCAGGAAATTCATGTACCCGAAATCTGCCGATGGGACGTTTGGCTGCTTCCTTTTGTTAATGGGGTAATGACGGGGCTATTTTTATTATTCTCGTTATTTTTCATTATGATGATAACAAATAAGCCCGGTGAGATGCCTTCCATACTGGCATTAGCGGCAAGCATAATACTCTCTGTTCTGGTTCCAGCGGTGACAGGCGCTTTCCTGTCTATCACCAGCTCAAACCGGGCTTACAGAGATATGGGGTTCTAGAGCGGGAAACAGATTAACGGCTTACCACCTTCAACAGGATCTCGCCGTACACCGGCATCAGCGGGTGACGAATCAGCGCGACCAGGGCCACCACCGCAACGCCCAGCGTCAGCGGGGCCAGCCACAAAAGACGAGAGCGCGGAAGAAAGCGCGTCAGGCGATCGACGCTGGCTTTCGCGCTGCGCCATAGCCGCCAGCAGAGCCAGGTCGCCAGCCACAGCAGCACAGCCGTGCCCAGCAGCAGCCACTTAAACTCACCGCTTTGCATGCCGTCAGGGATATCAATCGCCGCGCCGGCGAGGATCCCCGGCAGGAAGTAAAACGGCGGCCAGAAGACGCAGCCGATAATGTTCGGCACCACGAACTTCGCGACCGGAAGGTCCAGCATCCCCGCCACCATCGGCACCAGCGGACGCGTTGGCCCAACGAAGCGGCCTACCAGAATGGTAAACATGCTGTGCTGATGCAGGGCATGCTCGGTTTTATCCAGCAGCGCTTTGTTCTTTTTCATAAAAGACCAGCGGTGCAGCGGCTTCTTAAAGCGCCAGCCCAACCAGAAGGAGATCCAGTCCCCCATCAGGCAACCGATAATCCCGGCCAGCCACGCCTGCCAGAAATTAACCTCGCCGCTGCCGATCAGCGCGCCAAGCCCCGCCATCATCACGGTTCCGGGCAGGATCAACCCAACAAGCGCCAGCGATTCCAGAAACGCCACCAGCGCCACGGCGATGAGCGAGTACATAACGGACTGGGTAATAAAGTGTTCCAGCAATGCCTGCATAACTATTCCGGTCAGAAAACGAATCAGCGATTCTGCTTAGCGCCCCGCACCGCGTCAAGGCAACAATTGTCTGAATAGTTTACAGGTTGCTTTCCGCATTCACCTGCTTGTTTATCTTTTTTTACCGTTTATTCACATCCCGCGCGGAATTCGCTCGGGCTCGCGCCGGTGCATTTCTTAAACACGCGAGAGAAATAGAGCTGATCTTCAAATCCCACGTTGCGCCCAACGGTAGCAATCGGCATTCGGGTGGTGCTGAGCAGCAGCTTCGCCTGACTGATGCGCTGATCCTCACGCCAGCTCAGAACGCTGACGCCCAGCTGCTGGCGGAACAGATGCGACAGCCGCGACGGCGACAGACAGACGTGTTGGGCGACGCTGGCGATATCAAACTGGCTGTCGGCCAGATGGTCGCTAATGTACTGGCAGGCGTCGCGGACGCGGTTATCCAGCGGTGGGTTAAGCGATTCGTTGATGGCCTCCATGCGGCGCAGCAGCACCTGCTCAAGCAGGTTTATCGCCAGCAGTTCAGCATAGCGCCCGCCGGCCTGCCCCGCCTCAATAATCTGCGCGAACAGTTCGCGAAACTGCGCCAGATGAACCTCATCCGGGCGATAAAAGCCGGTATGCGCAAAAATAGCCGGCCACGAAAGCCACTCCTGCCAGTAGGCGCGCGGGCGAAAATAGACCCACTGGTGATACCACTCTTTAGCATCCGGATGACGCCCGTAGTGGTGGATCTCTCCCGGCGGAAACAGCAGGATATCGCCGGGACGGCAGACAAACTGCTGGTCACCGTTCTTGATGATCCCTTCCCCCCGCACGGTCAGGTTGAGAATATACCCTTTCATCCCGAGCGGTCGGTCGACGTAAAAATCGAGATATCCCTCAGCCTCGATAGGGGTCAGTCCCGCCACAAGGTGCGCGTTAAACGAGTATCCCGGCAACAGGGGATCGTTTTGCGTTTCGGCCATAGATTCAGTTCTCCCAAGGGTCCTGAAGGAAACCAATTGTCCATATCACTAAAAGCAGTATAAAAATGGCCTGCGAAAAGATCCAAAAAGCATCACGCCTCTTTTACGTCCGCCATGTTTCAGCCTTTCCCCCTGATTTCTCCGCCAGTACAGGCAGATAAGCAGTAACAAAAGTGTCTATAAGTGCGGCAGAAATGTCCACATTGAATATTTGCACGGCGTCACACTTTCCGTCGTAACAGCAATTTAGTCCATAAGATTAGCGGATCCTGCCTGACGATTTTCGCCCCCAGTCTCTAATGTTCTTCCATACCTGTTTTTTGGATGGAGCAACACCATGGCAATTGCAATTGGCCTCGATTTTGGCAGCGACTCGGTTCGCGCGCTGGCAGTGGACTGTACTTCCGGCCAGGAGATAGCAACCAGCGTTGAGTGGTACCCGCGCTGGCAGGAAGGGCGCTACTGCGATGCGGCGAACAACCAGTTCCGTCATCACCCGCGGGACTACATTGAGTCGATGGAAGCGGCAATCAAAACCGTACTGGCCGAACTGACGGACGCCCAGCGGGCCGAGGTCGTGGGGATTGGCGTCGACAGCACCGGCTCCACGCCTGCCCCGGTGGATGCCGAAGGCCGCGTGCTGGCACTGCGCCCGGAGTTTGCCGACAACCCGAACGCCATGTTCGTGCTGTGGAAAGACCATACTGCCGTGGAAGAGGCCGAAGCCATCACGCGCCTGTGCCATCAGCCGGGTAAAACAGACTACTCGCGCTACATCGGCGGGATTTACTCCAGCGAATGGTTCTGGGCCAAAATCCTCCACGTCACCCGCGCCGACGCAACCGTTGCGCAGGCCGCAGCGTCCTGGATTGAGTTGTGCGACTGGGTGCCTGCCCTGCTCTCCGGCACCACCCGGCCACAGGATATTCGCCGCGGGCGTTGCAGCGCCGGGCATAAATCCCTGTGGCATGAAAGCTGGGGCGGCCTGCCTCCGGCCGCGT
Source organism: Enterobacter sp. 296B2 (assembly GCF_034106185.1). Lineage (NCBI taxonomy): Bacteria > Pseudomonadati > Pseudomonadota > Gammaproteobacteria > Enterobacterales > Enterobacteriaceae > Enterobacter > Enterobacter sp. 296B2. The sequence continues at coordinate 5,072 of NZ_JAWNCA010000034.1, forward strand.
TCTTTGATGAACTCGACCCAATCATCAACAAGAATCTCAAATACCCGCTGTTTACCGACACCTTCACCGCCGATATTCCGGTCGGCACGCTTTGTGAAGAGTGGGCGACGCGTCTCGGCCTGCCGCAGAACGTGACCATCTCCGGCGGCGCGTTTGACTGTCATATGGGCGCCGTGGGCGCGGGCGCGCAGCCCAACACCCTGGTAAAAGTTATCGGTACTTCGACCTGCGACATTCTGACGGCAGATAAAGCCAGCGTCGGCGACCGCGCGGTGAAAGGCATCTGCGGCCAGGTTGACGGCAGCGTGGTGCCGGACTTTATCGGCCTGGAAGCCGGTCAGTCCGCGTTTGGCGATATTTACGCCTGGTTTGGCCGCGTGCTGGGCTGGCCTCTGGACCAGCTGGCAGCGGCGCATCCAGAGCTGAAAACCCAGATTGCCGACAGCAAAAAGCAGCTCCTGCCGCAGCTCACCGAAGCCTGGGCCAAAAATCCGTCTCTCGATCACCTCCCGGTGGTGCTGGACTGGTTTAACGGTCGCCGCACGCCGTTTGCCAACCAGCGTCTGAAAGGGGTGATTACCGATCTCAACCTGGCGACAGACGCTCCAGCGCTGTTCGGCGGCCTGATTGCCGCAACGGCCTTCGGTGCCCGCGCCATTATGGAGTGCTTCACCGAGCAGGGCATCGACGTGAACAACGTGATGGCGCTGGGCGGCATCGCCCGTAAAAACCCGGTGATTATGCAGGCCTGCTGCGACGTGCTGAACCGTCCGCTGCAGATTGTGGCTTCCGATCAGTGCTGCGCGCTGGGCGCGGCGATTTTCGCTGCCGTGGCCGCAGGCGTGCATTCCGATATCCCGACCGCACAGCAGCATATGGCGAGCGCCGTCGAAAATACGCTCCAGCCGCGTGCCCGGCAGGCACAACGCTTTGAACAGCTTTATCAGCGCTACCAGCAATGGGCAAAAAGCGCCGAACTTCACTATCTCCCTGTCGCCGCCCCGGCCAAAAGCACCGCGGACACTACGGCAACCCTGACCCATTAAGGACACGATGATGACCATTTTTAATAACTATGAAGTGTGGTTTGTGATTGGCAGCCAGCATCTGTACGGACCGGAAGCGCTGCAGCAGGTGACGAAACACGCGGAGCACGTGGTTAATGCGCTGAACGCGGAAGCCAAACTGCCGTGCAAACTGGTACTGAAACCGCTGGGCACCACGCCGGACGAAATTACCCACATCTGCCGCGACGCGAACTACGACGATAAATGCGCAGGTCTGGTGGTGTGGCTGCATACCTTCTCTCCGGCCAAAATGTGGATCAACGGTCTGTCTATCCTCAACAAACCGCTGCTGCAGTTCCATACCCAGTTCAATGCCTCCCTGCCGTGGGACAGCATCGACATGGACTTCATGAACCTGAACCAGACCGCGCACGGCGGCCGTGAGTTTGGCTTCATCGGCGCGCGCATGCGCCAGCAGCACGCGGTGGTCACCGGCCACTGGCAGGATGGCAAGGCGCAACAACGTATCGGCTCCTGGATGCGACAGGCGGTCTCTAAGCAGGATACCCGCCACCTGAAAGTGGTGCGTTTCGGCGACAACATGCGTGAAGTGGCGGTCACCGACGGCGATAAAGTCGCTGCGCAGATCAAATTCGGCTTCTCCGTAAATACCTGGGCAGTGGGCGACCTGGTGCAGGTGGTAAACGACATTAGCGATGGCGACGTGAGCGCGCTGGTGGATGAATACGAAAGCAGCTACCGCCTGACCCCTGCGGCACAAATCAACGGCGACAAGCGCCAGAACGTGCTTGATGCGGCGCGCATCGAGCTGGGCATGAAGCGCTTCCTGGAACAGGGTGGCTTCCACGCTTTTACTACCACTTTTGAAGACCTCCACGGCCTGAAACAGCTGCCGGGCCTGGCGGTACAACGTCTGATGCAGCAGGGCTACGGCTTTGCAGGCGAAGGCGACTGGAAAACTGCCGCTCTGCTTCGCATCATGAAGGTGATGTCGACCGGTCTGCAGGGCGGCACCTCCTTTATGGAGGACTACACCTACCACTTCGAAAACGGCAACGACCTGGTGCTCGGCTCCCACATGCTGGAAGTGTGCCCTTCTATCGCCGTCGAAGAGAAACCGATCCTCGACGTGCAGTATCTCGGCATCGGCGGCAAAGCCGATCCGGCGCGTCTGATCTTCAACACCCGCACCGGCCCGGCCATCAACGCCAGCCTGATCGATCTGGGCGATCGTTTCCGCCTGCTGGTGAACTGCGTCGATGCGGTTGAAACGCCACATTCGCTGCCGAAACTGCCTGTCGCCAACGCCCTGTGGAAAGCGCAGCCGGACCTGCCGACCGCGTCAGAGGCGTGGATCCTGGCCGGCGGCGCGCACCACACGGTGTTCAGCCACGCGCTGGATCTGAACGACATGCGTCAGTTCGCCGAGCTGCACGATATCGAGCTGACCGTCATTGATAACGATACCCGCCTGCCTGCCTTTAAGGACGCGCTGCGCTGGAACGAAGTCTATTACGGTTCAAAACGCTAAGTACGGAATGCCCGGTGGCGCTACGCCCACCGGGCAGGGAGACAACAATGTTAGACGATCTCAAACGTCAGGTGCTCGAAGCCAACCTGGCGCTGCCGAAACATAACCTGGTGACCCTGACCTGGGGCAACGTCAGCGCCGTTGACCGGGAAAAAGGCGTGTTCGTGATCAAGCCTTCCGGCGTGGATTACACGGTGATGACCGCGGACGATATGGTGGTGGTCAGCATCGAGACGGGTGAAGTGGTGGAAGGTAACAAAAAACCGTCATCCGATACGCCCACTCACCGCCTGCTGTACCGGTCATTCCCGACCATCGGCGGCATTGTGCATACCCATTCTCGTCACGCGACCATCTGGGCGCAGGCGGGCCAGTCGATCCCGGCGACCGGCACCACCCACGCGGACTACTTTTACGGCACCATTCCCTGCACGCGTCTGATGACCGATGCAGAGATCAACGGTGAGTACGAGTGGGAAACGGGTAACGTAATTGTCGAAACCTTCGAAAAACAGGGAATCGACGCGGCACAGATGCCCGGCGTGCTGGTGCACTCCCACGGCCCGTTTGCCTGGGGTAAAAACGCGGAAGATGCGGTGCATAACGCGATCGTGCTCGAAGAGGTGGCCTATATGGGGATCTTCTGTCGCCAGCTCGCGCCGCAGCTGCCGGATATGCAGCAAACCCTGCTGGATAAACACTACCTGCGCAAGCACGGCGCGAAGGCCTATTACGGACAATAAACTGTATATATCTCCAGCATAAAACATTCAACCAGGCTATAATCAGGCCTGGTTTTGTTTTATGGGATAGCGGCGTGGCACAGGCGCAACAAGGCTTTTTACTGACCCGACACTGGCGGGATACCCCTCAGGGCACCGAGGTCGCGTTCTGGCTGGCGACGGACAACGGCCCGCTGCACGTTGCGCTGCCGCCGCAGGAGTCCGTGGCATTTATCCCTGAAACGCACGTCGAAAAGGTGAAGCAGCTGCTGCGCGACGAAAGCGGCTGGCGCATTACCCCGCTTGAACTGAAAGATTTCCACCGCCAGCCGGTTTACGGCCTTTACTGCCGCGCCCATCGTCAGCTGATGCGCTATGAAAAGCTGCTGCGCGAAGCGGGCGTGACGCTCTACGAAGCGGATATCCGCCCGCCGGAACGCTTTCTGATGGAGCGGTTTATAACCGCGCCCGTCTGGGTAGACGGCGCAGAGCAAAACGGCACCCTCATCAACGCTCGCCTGAAGCCGAATCCGCATTATCGTCCACCGCTGAAGTGGGTCTCCCTGGATATAGAAACCACCCGTCATGGCGAACTGTACTGCATCGGTCTTGAAGGCTGCGGGCAGCGGGTTGTGTATATGCTCGGGCCGCCGAACGGCGATGCGTCCGCGCTGGATTTTCAGCTTGAGTACGTCAGCAGCCGCCCGCAGCTGCTGGAGAAACTTAACCAGTGGTTTGCCGAGCACGACCCGGACGTGCTGATCGGCTGGAACGTGGTGCAGTTTGACCTGCGCGTGCTGCAAAAACACGCCGAGCGGTATCGCATCCCGCTGATGCTCGGGCGCGGAAATACGGAGCTGGAGTGGCGCGAGCACGGCTTTAAGAACGGCGTGTTCTTTGCGCAGGCCAACGGTCGACTGATTATCGACGGCATCGAGGCGCTGAAATCCGCTTTCTGGAATTTCTCCTCCTTCTCTCTGGAAGCGGTAGCGCAGGAATTGCTCGGTGAAGGCAAATCCATCGACAATCCGTGGGACCGCATGGACGAGATCGACCGGCGCTTCAACGAAGACAAACCCGCGCTCGCTACCTATAACCTGAAAGACTGCGAGCTGGTGACGCAGATTTTCCATAAAACCGAGATCATGCCGTTCCTGCTGGAGCGGGCGACGGTAAACGGCCTGGCGGCAGACAGGCACGGCGGCTCGGTAGCGGCCTTTAGCCACCTCTATTTCCCACGAATGCACCGTGCGGGCTATGTTGCGCCCAACCTCGGAGACGTGCCGCCGCAGGCCAGCCCCGGCGGCTACGTGATGGACTCCCGGCCTGGACTGTATGACTCGGTTCTGGTGCTGGACTACAAAAGCCTCTACCCGTCGATTATCCGCACCTTCCTGATCGATCCCGTCGGGCTGGTAGAAGGCATGGCGCAGCCGGACGACGCCCACAGCACCGACGGTTTCCTCGGCGCCCGTTTCTCGCGGGAAAAGCACTGCCTGCCTGAAATCGTGGGGAACATCTGGCACGGCCGCGATGAGGCCAAGCGCCACGGCAACAAGCCGCTCTCGCAGGCGCTGAAAATCATTATGAACGCCTTTTACGGCGTGCTGGGGACCAGCGCCTGCCGCTTCTTTGATCCCCGTCTGGCCTCGTCCATCACTATGCGCGGGCACGACATCATGCGCCAGACCAAAGCGCTGATTGAATCGCGGGGCTATGACGTTATCTACGGCGACACGGATTCCACCTTTGTGTGGCTTAAGAGCGCACGTACAGAAGAGGATGCCTCGCGAATCGGCAAAGAACTGGTCGCTTTCGTGAACGCCTGGTGGCAGGAACATTTGCAAAAAGAGCGGTTAACCAGCGCATTAGAACTGGAATTTGAAACCCATTTTGCCCGCTTTTTAATGCCCACCATTCGCGGTACCGATCAGGGCAGCAAGAAGCGCTACGCCGGGCTGATTCAGGAAGGAGATAAGCAGCGTATGGTCTTTAAAGGCCTGGAAACGGTGCGCACCGACTGGACGCCGCTGGCACAGCAGTTTCAGCAAACCCTTTACCTGCGGGTGTTTCGCAACGAGCCGTATCAGGATTACGTGCGTGAAACCATCGCCAGCCTGATGGCGGGCGAACTGGATAACCAGCTGGTCTACCGCAAACGCCTGCGCCGCCCGCTGGCGGAGTACCAGCGTAACGTTCCTCCACACGTGCGCGCCGCGCGTCTGGCGGATGAAGAAAACGTGCGCCGCGGACGTGCGCCACAGTATCAAAATCGGGGTACCATTAAGTACGTCTGGACGATTAACGGCCCGGAACCCGTTGATTACCAGCAGTCTCCGCTCGATTACGATCACTATCTTACGCGTCAGCTTCAGCCCGTCGCCGACGGAATTTTGCCCTTCATTGACGACGATTTTGCTACACTAGTGACAGGGCAACTTGGCCTATTTTGACGCGTGACGAAATGGCTGCCATCCAGTACCATAGCGCCCTTTCCATTCCCGGACCCATTTTTCGATGACCGTCTTTTTTGACGGGGGTCGAACTATTGCCTGCAATTAAAGATTAGAGCCGAACAACTATGCCTTTTACACTTGGTCAACGCTGGATCAGCGATACAGAAAGCGAACTTGGATTAGGAACCGTCGTTGCCGTTGATGCGCGCATGGTTACCCTCCTCTTCCCTGCCACCGGTGAAAACCGCCTGTACGCCCGCAATGACTCCCCTGTAACCCGCGTGATGTTTAATCCGGGTGACACCGTGACCAGCCACGACGGCTGGCAACTGAAGGTTGAAGACGTAAAAGAAGAGAATGGACTGCTCGCCTACATCGGGACGCGTCTTGATACCGACGAGACGAATGTCATCCTGCGTGAAGTGCTGCTCGACAGCAAACTGGTGTTCAGTAAGCCGCAGGACCGCCTGTTTGCCGGGCAAATTGACCGCATGGATCGTTTCTCCCTGCGCTACCGCGCGCGCAAGTTCCAGAGCGAGCAGTACCGTATGCCGTGGAGCGGCCTGCGCGGCCAGCGCACCAGCCTGATCCCCCACCAGCTGAATATCGCCCATGACGTGGGCCGTCGCCACGCGCCGCGCGTGCTACTGGCTGATGAAGTGGGCCTGGGTAAAACCATTGAAGCTGGCATGATCCTGCATCAACAGCTGCTTTCCGGCGCAGCCGAGCGCGTGCTGATCGTGGTGCCAGAAACCCTGCAGCACCAGTGGCTGGTCGAGATGCTGCGCCGCTTTAACCTGCGCTTCTCCCTGTTCGACGACGAGCGCTATGCCGAAGCGCAGCACGATGCCGACAATCCGTTTGAAACCGAACAGCTGGTGATCTGCTCCCTGGACTTCGTGCGCCGCAGCAAGCAGCGTCTTGAACACCTGTGTGACGCCGAGTGGGATCTGATGGTGGTCGATGAAGCGCACCATCTGGTCTGGAGCGAAGACGCGCCGAGCCGCGAATATATGGCGATTGAACAGCTTGCCGAGCGCGTGCCCGGCGTCCTGCTGCTGACCGCAACGCCGGAGCAGCTCGGTCTGGAAAGCCACTTCGCCCGCTTGCGCCTGCTCGATCCAAACCGTTTCCACGACTTCGCGCAGTTTGTGGAAGAGCAGAATAACTACCGTCCGGTTGCGGATGCCGTCGCGCTGCTGCTGGCGGGAAAACGTCTCTCAAACGACGAGCTCAACACCCTGAGCGATCTGATTGGCGAGCAGGATATTGAACCGCTGCTGCAGGCCGCGAACAGCGACAGCGAGAACGCGGAATCCGCGCGCAAAGAGCTGATCGACATGCTGATGGACCGCCACGGCACCAGCCGCGTGCTGTTCCGTAACACCCGTAACGGCGTGAAAGGGTTCCCGAAACGCGAGCTGCACACCATCAAGCTGCCGCTGCCAACCCAGTATCAAACGGCGATTAAAGTCTCCGGCATTATGGGCGCGCGCAAAACCCAGGAAGAGCGCGCCCGCGATATGCTCTACCCGGAACAGATTTACCAGGAATTTGAAGGCGATACCGGCACCTGGTGGAACTTCGATCCGCGCGTAGAGTGGCTGATGGGCTACCTGACCGCGCACCGCTCCCAGAAAGTGCTGGTGATCTGCGCCAAAGCGGCCACCGCGCTGCAGCTGGAGCAGGTCCTGCGCGAGCGCGAAGGCATTCGCGCCGCCGTGTTCCACGAAGGGATGTCCATCGTCGAGCGCGACCGCGCGGCGGCCTGGTTTGGCGAAGAGGACAGCGGCGCCCAGGTGATGCTGTGCTCTGAAATCGGCTCCGAAGGCCGTAACTTCCAGTTCGCCAGCAATCTGGTGATGTTCGATCTGCCGTTCAACCCGGATCTGCTGGAGCAGCGTATCGGCCGCCTGGATCGTATTGGTCAGGCGCATGATATTCAGATCCACGTCCCATATCTGGAAAAAACCGCCCAGTCCGTGCTGGTGCGCTGGTTCCACGAAGGTCTGGATGCGTTTGAACATACCTGTCCAACCGGCCGCACCATTTACGATCGGGTGCACGGCGATCTGATTGGCTTCCTGGCCGCGCCGGAAAACACCGACGGCTTTGACGATCTGATCAAGTCCTGCCGCGAGCAGCACGACGCGCTGAAAGCGCAGCTTGAGCAGGGCCGCGACCGCCTGCTGGAGATCCACTCCAACGGCGGTGAAAAAGCACAGGCGCTGGCTGAGAGCATTGAAGAACAGGATGACGACACTAGTCTGATTAGCTTCTCCATGAACCTCTTCGACATCGTCGGGATTAACCAGGACGATCGTGGCGAGAATCTGATTGTCCTTACCCCGTCAGACCACATGCTGGTCCCGGATTTCCCGGGCCTGCCGGAAGACGGCTGTACCATCACCTTCGAGCGTGATGTGGCGCTGTCCCGCGAAGATGCGCAGTTCATTACCTGGGAGCACCCGCTGATCCGCAACGGGCTGGATCTGATCCTCTCCGGCGATACCGGCAGCAGCACCATCTCCCTGTTGAAAAACAAGGCGCTGCCCGTAGGCACGCTGCTGCTGGAGCTGATCTACGTTGTGGAAGCGCAGGCGCCGAAACAGCTGCAGCTCAACCGCTTCCTGCCGCCAACGCCGGTGCGTCTGCTGCTGGATAAAAACGGTACGAATCTCGCAGGACAGGTTGAGTTCGAAAGCTTTAACCGTCAGCTGAGCGCGGTGAACCGCCATACCGGCAGCAAGCTGGTCAATGCGGTGCAGCAGGACGTGCACGCTATTCTTCAGCAGGGCGAAACCCAGATTGAAAAAGCGGCCCGAGAACTGATTGACGCTGCGCGCAATGAAGCCGACGAGAAACTGTCTGCCGAGCTGTCCCGTCTGGAAGCGTTAAAAGCGGTCAATCCGAACATCCGTGACGACGAGCTGGCGGCGATTGAAAGCAACCGTCAGCAGGTGCTGGAAAGCCTGAATCAGGCGGGCTGGCGCCTGGATGCCCTGCGTCTTATCGTTGTGACGCATCAGTAAACGGAGCGCAAGATGGTGATGGAGCCGTATAATCCGCCGCAGGATCCCTGGCTGGTCATTCTGTATCAGGATGAACACATCATGGTGGTCAACAAGCCGAGCGGCCTGTTGTCCGTGCCGGGGCGCCTGGACGAGCACAAGGACAGCGTGATGACGCGCATTCAGCGCGATTTTCCGCAGGCAGAGTCCGTCCATCGCCTGGATATGGCCACCAGCGGCGTGATTGTGGTGGCGCTGAATAAAGCGGCGGAGCGTGAGTTGAAGCGCCAGTTCCGCGAGCGCGAGCCGAAAAAGCAGTATGTCGCCCGCGTCTGGGGCCATCCGGCGCAGTCGGAAGGGCTGGTGGATTTGCCGCTGATATGCGACTGGCCGAACCGGCCAAAGCAGAAGGTGTGTTATGAAACCGGCAAGGCCGCGCAGACCGAATATGAAGTGCTGGAGTACGCGCCGGATAATACCGCGCGCGTCCTGCTTAAGCCGATTACCGGACGTTCGCACCAGCTGCGCGTGCATATGCTTGCGCTGGGTCATCCGATTCTGGGCGACCGGTTTTACGCCCCGCCGGAAGCGCTGGCGTTAGCGCCACGTCTGCAACTGCACGCGCAGACGCTCACCATCACCCACCCGGCCTTCGGTAACGCGATGACGTTTAAAGCCCCGGTGGACTTCTGAAAAAAAAGCCCGACGCTGTCGGGCTTTTGCTTATTTGAAACCTTTCTTCTCTTTAATCAGCTCGTACGCTTTCTGGATTTCCTGCGCTTTTTGCTTCGCCATCTCCATCATTTCCGGCGGTAAGCCTTTCGCGACCAGTTTGTCCGGGTGGTGTTCACTCATCAGCTTACGGTAGGCACGTTTAATTGTGGTTTGATCGTCCGTGGGCTTCACGCCAAGCACGTTGCAGGCATCTTCCAGCGTCGGGCCACGCTGCGCCTGCTGCCAGCCGCCACCGGACGACTGCTGGTGATAGCCGCCGCCAAACTGTGCCCCGCCCTGCATCATGCGCAGGAACTGGTCAAACTGCATACGGGAGATGCCCAGCTCTTCCGCAATGACGTACAGCACATCACGTTCATTAGGGTGAAGTGAACCGTCGGCAAATGCCGCCTGGATTTGGATTTCCAGAAACATCCGAATTAAATCAAAACGTCCGAAGCAGATGCTGCGGAACTGGCGCATCTTTTCACGCAGCGGATAGTTATCGGATTTACCGATGCGAAACGCATTTTGCGCAGCCACACGAGATTCACCGTGCAGATTCATGCGATCCATGAATACGCTGGCAATCTGAATATCGGCTTCTGTGACACGCCCTTTGGATTTGGTTAAGTGCCCCATAACCTCAAAGGTGGTGGAGAAAAAGAGTGACTGACGCTCGCGCTGATTGGCAAACCAAGCCATTTTGCGGCTGCGCGCCTTATCAAACATGTGGCCGATAATAAGCCCAAGCACAATCCCCCAGAACCCGGCACCCATGATGATGGCGAACGCAACGCCGATTATTTTACCCCAATACTGCATATACTCCCCGGATAGTCATATTCCTGGCCGACGCAACGTCATCATCACTGTGTTCAAGTCACGGTCAATTGAAGGACATCGCCTATAATTTGCTTTATCATACTCGTCATTCGATAGCGAGCCTAACACTCTGGCACGCAAACGGGCAGGATTAACGCTGGTACTGCGCAGATGAGTAAGATAGTCTCTGAGCGTTTGTAAGCCGTAGCCACTGATGACGGAACAATAAAATATAACGTATGAAAAAACGTATCCCCACCCTCCTGGCCACAATGATTGGCTCCGCCCTTTACAGTCAACAGGGGCTGGCGGCCGATCTCGCCTCGCAGTGTATGCTTGGCGTCCCAAGTTATAATCGCCCACTGGTGGAGGGCGATACAAATAGCTTGCCGGTAACCATTACTGCCGATAGCTCCAAAGGTACTTATCCTGACAATGCCACGTTTACGGGTAATGTGGATATTAACCAGGGCAATAGCCGCCTGCAGGCGGATGAAGTGCAGTTGCACCAGAAGCAGCCGGAAGGCGCGGCCGAGCCGGTACGAACGGTGGATGCGCTGGGTAATGTGCACTATGACGATAATCAGGTCATCCTGAAAGGTCCGAAAGCCTGGTCAAACCTGAATACCAAAGACACTAACGTCTGGGAAGGTGATTACCAGATGGTGGGTCGCCAGGGACGCGGTAAAGCGGACCTGATGAAGCAGCGCGGTGAAAACCGCTATACGATTCTGGAGAATGGCTCCTTTACATCCTGTCTGCCGGGTTCAAATACCTGGAGCGTGGTCGGGAGCGAAGTTATCCATGACCGTGAAGAACAGGTCGCGGAAATCTGGAACGCCCGCTTTAAGCTCGGCCCAGTTCCGGTTTTCTACAGCCCTTACCTGCAGCTTCCCGTGGGTGACAAGCGTCGCTCAGGTTTCCTGATCCCCAATGCCAAATACAGCACCTCGAATTACTTTGAGTTCTACCTGCCGTATTACTGGAACATCGCGCCCAACATGGACGCCACGATCACGCCGCACTATATCCACAAGCGCGGCAACATCATGTGGGAGAATGAGTTCCGCTATCTGACTCAGGCCGGGGCTGGCCTGATGGAGTTGGATTATCTGCCGTCAGATAAAGTGTTCCAGGATGAGCATCCAACGGAAGGTGATAAACACCGCTGGTTATTCTACTGGCAGCATGCCGGGGTGATGGATCAGGTGTGGCGCTTTAATATTGACTACACCAAAGTTAGCGACTCATCTTATTTTAACGATTTCTCGTCCAAATACGGTTCGAGCACGGATGGCTATGCCACGCAGAAGTTCAGCGTTGGCTACGCGGTGCAGAACTTTGATGCCACCGTCTCAACCAAGCAGTTCCAGGTATTCTCTGACCAGTCCACGCCTACCTATGGCGCAGAGCCGCAGCTGGACGTTAACTGGTATCAGAATAACGTAGGTCCATTCGACACCCGGGTTTACGCTCAGGCAGTACATTTCGTGAACACGGATTCGGATATGCCGGAAGCCACGCGTGTTCACCTTGAGCCGACGATCAATCTGCCGTGGTCTAACGACTGGGCAAGCCTGAATACCGAAGCCAAGCTGATGGCGACTCACTATCAACAAAAAAATGTTGATAATTACAATGCCACCCGAAATGCGCATCTGGAAGAGTCGGTAAACCGAACGCTCCCGCAGTTCAAAATGGACGGCAAGTTGATCTTCGAACGTGATATGGCCTTGCTGGCGGATGGTTATACCCAGACGCTTGAACCGCGTATGCAGTATTTGTACGTGCCGTATCGCGATCAGAGCAATATCCAGAACTACGACTCTTCTTTACTGCAGTCTGACTACAGCGGCCTGTTCCGTGACCGTACTTATGGCGGTCTGGACCGTATCGCATCCGCTAACCAGTTAACGACCGGCGTCACAACGCGCGTTTATGATGATGCCGCCGTTGAACGTTTTAACGTTTCTGTTGGTCAAATCTACTATTTCACCGAGTCACGTACCGGTGATGACAACATTAACTGGGAGAAAGACAACAAAACGGGATCGCTGGTTTGGGCAGGTGATACTTACTGGCGCATGACTGACCGCTGGGGTCTGCGCGGTGGTGTGCAGTATGACACTCGCCTCGATAATATCGCCACAAGTAGCGCGGCTATTGAGTACCGCCGCGATGAAGACCGGATGATGCAGTTGACGTATCGTTACGCCAGCCCGGAATATATTCAGGCAACATTGCCTTCCTATGCTGGCAATGAACAGTATAAAGACGGCATCTCGCAGGTGGGTGGCGCAGCAAGCTGGCCTATCGCCGACCGCTGGTCAATCGTAGGCGCTTACTACTTTGACACTAACGCGAATAAGCCAGCGGACCAGATGGTGGGTCTGCAATATAACTCCTGCTGTTACGCGCTGCGCGTCGGTTACGAGCGTAAGCTTAACGGCTGGGACAGTGAAAACAATCAGGGCAAATACGATAACGTGATTGGCTTTAATGTCGAACTGCGCGGCCTGAGCTCCAACTACGGCCTTGGCACGCATCAGATGCTGCGTTCGAACATTCTGCCGTACAGTAGCTCTTTGTAATGTGCTTGATTTACAACGTAATCCGCTTTGCGGTTAATTGAAATGGAAAAAGTATGAAGAACTGGAAAACGCTGCTGCTCGGTGTCGCTATGGTTGCGAATACCAGCTTCGCGGCCCCCCAGGTTGTTGATAAGGTCGCGGCTGTCGTTAACAACGGCGTCGTGCTCGAAAGTGACGTTGACGGTCTGATGAAATCCGTGAAGCTCAATTCGGGCGAAGCAGGCCAGCAGCTTCCGGATGATGCCACGCTGCGCCATCAGATCCTGGAGCGTCTGATCATGGATCAGATTATCCTGCAGATGGGTCAGAAAATGGGCGTGAAGGTGACTGACGAGCAGCTCGATCAGGCCATCGCTAACATTGCAAAGCAGAACAATATGACGCCAGATCAGATGCGCAGTCGTCTGGCTTATGACGGTATCAGCTACGCCACCTACCGCAACCAAATCCGTAAAGAGATGCTGATTTCGGAAGTGCGTAACAACGAAGTGCGCCGCCGCGTCACGATCCTGCCGCAGGAAGTAGACGCGCTGGCAAAGCAGGTGGGCAACCAGAACGATGCGAGCACAGAGCTGAACCTGAGCCACATTCTGATCCCACTGCCAGAGAACCCAACGTCCGATCAGGCTGCGGAAGCAGAAAGTCAGGCACGTTCTATTGTCGACCAGGCGCGTAACGGCAGCGACTTTGGCAAGCTGGCTATCACCTACTCCGCTGACCAGCAGGCGCTGAAAGGCGGCCAGATGGGCTGGGGACGTATTCAGGAGCTGCCTTCCATCTTTGCTCAGGCGCTGAGCACGGCGAAGAAAGGCGATATTGTGGGTCCAATCCGTTCAGGCGTTGGCTTCCACATTCTGAAAGTGAACGATCTGCGTGGTCAGAGCCAGAACATCTCCGTGACTGAGGTTCACGCTCGCCACATTCTGCTGAAGCCGTCACCGATTATGACTGACGATCAGGCGCGTGCGAAGCTGGAGCAGATTGCCGCGGACATTAAGAGCGGTAAAACCTCGTTTGCCAATGCAGCGAAGGAGTTCTCTCAGGATCCTGGCTCTGCGAACCAGGGCGGCGATCTGGGCTGGGCTGCTGCGGACATTTACGATCCTGCCTTCCGCGATGCGCTGATGAAGCTGAATAAGGGCCAGCTCAGCGCCCCGGTTCACTCTTCATTTGGCTGGCATCTAATCGAGCTGATGGACACACGCAACGTGGACAAAACGGATGCGGCGCAGAAAGACAGAGCCTACCGTATGCTGTTTAACCGTAAGTTCTCTGAAGAAGCGGCAACCTGGATGCAGGAACAACGCGCCAGTGCTTATGTGAAAGTGCTGAGCAACTAATGAAACAGCATCGTGTTGTTATCACGCCCGGCGAACCCGCCGGGATTGGGCCTGACCTCGTTGTCCAGCTCGCCCAGCGCAGCTGGCCGGTAGAACTGGTTGTCTGCGCTGATGCAACACTGTTACAAGACCGGGCGAAGCTGCTCGGTCTGCCTTTAACGCTCATCCCTTACGATGAAGGCCAACAGCCCGCACCACAGCAGGCCGGTACGCTCACGCTGCTCTCTGTCCCCCTTCGTACACCCGTTGTTCCAGGCCAGCTCAGCACGGAAAACGGCCATTACGTCGTTGACACCCTTGCTCGCGCCTGCGACGGTTGCCTGAAGGGCGAATTTGCCGCTCTGATCACCGGCCCCGTCCACAAAGGCGTCATCAACGAAGCGGGCATACCGTTTACCGGGCATACGGAGTTCTTCGAAGAGCGCTCGCACAGCCCGAAAGTGGTGATGATGCTGGCGACGGAAGCGATGCGCGTTGCGCTGGTGACAACCCATCTGCCGATCAAAGCCATTCCTGACGCGATCACCCCTGAACTCCTGCGCGAGATCATCGGGATTTTGCACCACGATCTGCAGACAAAATTTGGGATCCCGCAGCCCCACGTGCTGGTCTGCGGCCTGAATCCGCACGCCGGAGAAGGCGGGCACATGGGCACCGAAGAGATCGACACCATTATTCCGGTGCTCAATGAAATGCGGGCGAAGGGGATGAATCTCAGTGGACCGCTGCCTGCGGACACCCTTTTCCAGCCGAAATACCTGGATAATGCCGACGCCGTGCTCGCGATGTACCACGATCAGGGCCTGCCCGTGCTAAAATACCAGGGCTTTGGCCGCGGGGTGAATATCACCCTCGGTTTACCCTTTATTCGAACATCCGTTGACCACGGCACTGCGCTGGATCTGGCAGGCCAGGGGAAAGCGGATGTCGGCAGTTTTATTACGGCGCTTAATCTCGCCATCAAAATGATTGTTAATACTCAATGACTAATCGAGTCCATCAGGGCCACTTAGCCCGTAAACGCTTCGGGCAAAACTTTCTCAACGATCAGTTCGTGATCGACAGCATCGTGTCTGCTATTAATCCGCAGAAAGGTCAGGCTATGGTCGAAATCGGCCCGGGTCTTGCCGCGCTGACCGAGCCGGTAGGCGAACGCCTCGACGAGCTGACCGTTATCGAACTGGACCGCGACCTGGCCGCACGCCTGCAAACGCACCCGTTCCTCGGACCAAAGCTGACCATCTACCAGCAGGATGCCATGACCATGAACTTTGGCGAACTGTCGGAAAAAATGGGCCAGCCGCTGCGCGTGTTCGGCAACCTGCCGTATAACATCTCCACGCCGCTAATGTTCCACCTCTTTAGCTATACTGATGCCATTGCCGACATGCACTTCATGTTGCAAAAAGAGGTTGTTAACCGTCTGGTTGCAGGGCCGAACAGTAAAGCGTATGGTCGTTTAAGCGTGATGGCACAATATTACTGCAACGTGATCCCGGTACTCGAAGTACCGCCGTCCGCGTTTACGCCACCGCCGAAAGTAGATTCTGCGGTTGTGCGCCTGGTGCCGCACAAAATAAAACCTTATCCGGTTAAAGATCTGCGCGTACTCAGCCGCATCACAACAGAAGCGTTCAACCAGCGCCGTAAAACGATCCGTAACAGCCTGAGCAATTCGTTTACCGTTGAGGTGTTAGCAGAGCTGGGGATCGACCCGGCAATGCGTGCGGAAAACATTTCCGTAGAGCAGTACTGCAAGCTGGCTAATTACATCAGCGAAAATGCGCCGCCGAAGGAGAGTTAAGCCATGATTGATTCGCCCCGCGTATGTGTCCATGTACAAAGCGTCTATGTTGAATCGCAATCCTCGCCGGATGAAGAGCGTTTTGTCTTTGCCTACACCGTGACCATTCGCAATCTGGGGCGGATGCCCGTGCAGCTGCGCGGGCGCTACTGGCTTATCACTAACGGCAATGGCCGCGAAATTGAAGTTCAGGGTGAAGGCGTGGTCGGTGAGCAGCCCCACATCGCCCCTGGCGAAGAGTACCAGTACACCAGCGGCGCGGTGATTGAAACGCCGCTGGGTACCATGCAAGGCCATTACGAAATGGTCGACGTCGATGGCAACGTGTTCCGCGTTGCTATTCCTGTGTTCCGTCTCGCCGTAACCACACTCATTCATTAATCTAATGTCTACATATCTGATTGGCGACGTTCACGGTTGCTACGATGAACTGATCGCATTGTTAAAACAGGTCGACTTTACGCCAGGACAGGACACGCTCTGGCTGACGGGCGATTTAGTCGCGCGCGGCCCGGGATCGCTTGAGGTTTTACGTTTCGTCAAATCGCTGGGCGACAGCGTTCGCATGGTGCTGGGCAATCACGATCTTCACCTGCTGGCCGTATTTGCCGGGATCAGCCGCAACAAACCTAAAGATCGCCTCTCTCCCCTGCTGGATGCGCCAGACGCGGACGAACTGATTAACTGGCTGCGCCGTCAGCCCTTACTTCAGGTCGACGAGGAGAAAAAGCTGGTCATGGCCCATGCCGGGATCACGCCACAATGGGATCTTGAGACAGCGAAAACCTGCGCACGTGACGTAGAGGCGGTGCTGGCGAGCGACTCGTACCCTTTCTTCCTTGATGCCATGTACGGCGATATGCCGAACCACTGGAGCGAGGATCTCAGCGGTCTGGCCCGCCTGCGCTTTATCACCAATGCGTTCACCCGCATGCGTTTCTGCTTCCCGAACGGGCAGCTGGACATGTATTCCAAAGAGACACCGGAAAGCGCGCCTGCCCCGCTCAAACCGTGGTTTGCTATTCCTGGACCGGTGACAAGCGAGTATAGCGTGGTATTTGGTCACTGGGCTGCGCTGGAAGGAAAAGGCACGCCGGACGGGATCTACGGTCTGGATACCGGATGCTGCTGGGGCGGAGAGTTAACCTGCTTACGCTGGGAAGATAAAGCTTACTTTGTGCAGCCGTCCAACCGACAGCTGGACTTAGGGGAAAGTGAGGCCGTTGCCTCCTGACTATTGCCTCCCTCCCCAAAAGACCGCACCGAACAGTCCCCTCTCCCCTTTGGGAAGAGGGGAGAGGGGTAGGAAAATCACTTAACGACGCTCCAGAATCTCGAAGCAGTAGCTGTGGGAGTTCTGCGCATCGGCGTCGTGGAATTCGCTGAACACAGATTCCCATTCGTCCGGATCGTAATCCGGGAAATGGGTATCCCCTTCCACTTCTGCATCAATGTGGGTCAGATACAGCTTCTGCGCTTTTGGCAGGAACTGTTCATACACACGACCGCCACCGATCACCATGATCTCTTCGGCATTGCCGCATGCAGCAATCGCCTCGTCTACTGATTTTACCCATTCGACGCGATCGTCAGTGCCCGGCTGGCTGCTGATAACGATATTCTTACGGCCCGGCAATGGACGACCAATCGACTCCCAGGTCAGGCGGCCCATCACTACCGGCTTGTTTAACGTAGTACGTTTAAACCATGCGAGATCGGCAGGCAGGTTCCACGGCATGGCATTTTCCATACCGATAACGCGGTCCACCGCCAGCGCTGCAATCAGACTGATCATTGAAAATTTCCCGGATGCAAAAAATTGCCGCCACTATACGGAAAGCTTAATCTTTCGTCGACTGGCGGCAGAGTAAAGATACAGAAATTTTTTATTATTGCTGGCAACTCCACTTCACGCGGAAGGTTTACTCTCGGGCTCGTCAGCCGGATCGCCGGTATGCTTGCCCTCTTCCGTGCCCTGCCAGCCGTGACGCTGGATCAGCGACAGGTGATTGCGGTCCTCGTTAATGATTTCCGTCAGCATCGCGCTGGTGCGTTTAAACACCGCTGCACGCTCCGTAGCCGTGCTGCCTGCCATCGCCGCCATCTCTTCCACCATCCCGGTGTTAAAGCGGCGGAACAGATCCGCACGTTCGCGCGCCTCATACGCGCCGAGCCCCAGATTTTCCAGCGCCATCCGGCCGGACTTCAGCGCGCCTTCGAATGTCTCACGTTCCGGCGCCTCAACCCCTGCCTGCCGCAGCCGGATGTAATGATCCACATCGCGCGCGCGGGAAATTATCGTCAGCGCAGGGAAATGCTCTTTTACCAGCTCCACCATCTGCATGCTGGTCTCCGGATCGTCAATGGCGTTAATCAACACCTCTGCTTTTGCCGCCCCGGCGGATTCCAGCAAGTCGACGCGGGTCGCATCGCCGTAAAACACCTTCATATCAAATTTACGCAGGGTATCAACATGGTCGGGGTCGTGATCGAGGATGACCATCTTCACCCCGCTCGACAGCAGTAAACGCCCCACGATCTGCCCGTAGCGGCCAAATCCGGCGATGATAACGCGCGGCTGCTCCTCGTCGATCTCGTCGGCTTCGCGCTCCTGCTCGCTACCCGATTTTTCAAGGCGCGTCAGAACCACCAGCAGAACAGGCGTCGCCGCCATCGACAGCGCGACCGCCAGCGTCAACGCTTTCGCCCACTCGGGATCGAGCACGTTTGCCATCTGCGCGGCGCCAAACACCACGAACGCAAATTCGCTTCCCTGACCCAGCAGCACGGCAAACCAGCGGCGCTGCTTGTTCGGCACCTTCAATGGGCGCGCAATCAGCCACAGCATCACCATTTTAATGACGAGGAAACCGACGAGCAGGATGACAATCCGCAGCGGGTGCGTGACCAGCGTGCCGAAGTCGACGGACATCCCCACCCCGATGAAAAACAGCCCCAGCAGCAACCCTTTGAACGGCTCGATATCGCTTTCCAGCGCGTGACGGTATTCAGAGCTCGCCAGCAGAACGCCTGCGAGGAAGGCCCCCATCGCCATCGACAATCCGGCTTCCTCAAGCAGCAAACCAAAGCCAAACACCAGGAACAGCGCCACGGCGCTGAACACTTCGCGCAGGCCCGAGCGGGCAACAAACCGCAGTAACGGACGGGTCACGTAACGCCCCAGCAGGACCACCAGCGCCAGCGCCCCCACGACTTTTAATGCCGAAAGTGCGAACGCACCCAGCGTCGTGGACGAGCCGCTTGCCGCCAGCAGCGGAATCATCGCCACCAGCGGAATAGCGGCAATATCCTGAAACAGCAGCACCGAGAACGCGCTGCGTCCCATCTGGGATACCGTCAGATTTCGCTCGTTCATCGCCTGCATGGCAATGGCCGTTGAGGAGAGCGCCAGCGTCATGCCGATAAGCTCTGCCACTTTCCAGTCCATACCCAACAGGATACAGAACCCGCCGAGCAGCAGGCCGCAGGCCACCATCTGCAGCGCGCCTCCGCCAAATACCGAGGCGCGAAGCTTCCATAATCTCTGCGGATCCAGCTCCAGGCCAATCACAAACAGCATCAGCACAACGCCAATTTCAGCGAAATGGAGGATCGCCTCCGCATCCGTGACCAGTCGAAATCCCCACGGCCCAATGACGCAGCCCGCAATCAGGTAGCCGAGAACAGAGCCCAGCCCCAGACGTACCGCCACGGGCACAATCAGTGCCGCCGCGCCGAGATAAATCAGCGCCTGTATCAGCGTATGGCTATCCATGGTGCGTCTCCTGCCACTCAAGTAAGCGTTGTTTATAATGGCGAGCCTGCGCCTGCAGCGTTTCATCGTCGCAAACAAAGGTGCAGTGCATCGCAAACGGCGGGAGCCAGTTCAGTCCACAGTAAAGCGCAGTAGCCTGCAGCGGCTGCGCCAGCACGTCAAACCCCGGAAAGGAACCAATATCAAAGTGGCTTTCCCCACCGCCGGTAGTGACCGCCCACATCAGGCTTTTGCCTTTCAGCGCATGGCCGTTGTGACCATACGCCCAGCCGTGGGAGAAGACTTTATCAATCCACAGCTTCAGGAGCGGGGGCGTGCTGTACCACTGCATGGGATGCTGCCAGATAATCAGATCGGCACGGCAAAGCGCCTCCTGTTCGGCAGCGATATCGATATTAAAATCGGGATAGAGTTCATAGAGGGAACGTATCTCTACGTTATCAAGCGTCCTTACCTGCTCAAGCATCCGCTTATTCGCATGCGAATGGTGCGGATAAGGGTGGGCATAAATTATCAGAATCATTGATTAGCCTGTTGTTACTGCTTTCTTTTAACAAAAGAGTGTAGTCAGTAATTCAACAGGCTAATAGTGAATATTATTGACGGGCTTACGTCAGAATTCTGAATTAGTTATCCAGTTCGCCCATCGATTTAACCTGGTCACGGTTAATCTGCTCAGTTTGGCCGGTTTCAGCGTTTTTGTAAGACACCAGACCGGTATCGTCATCCACCTGCGGTTTGCCGTCGGTGACAATGGTTCTGCCATCGGTGGTTTTTACGGCCTGATTAGACGAACAGCCCGCAACGGTAAACATTGTCGTGGCAGCCAGAACGGAAGCGATCAGTAATTTATTTTGCATGGTGTTTTCCCCTGCTCTCAGATGAATTTCGTTATCGACCTAACCATTTTAGGCTAACTGACTGAAAGCGGATGAAAAACCAGAAGTTTCTGAAGAGAGGAAGAATGCCCGGTTACCGAACGGCACCGGGCAATTTGTCTTACTTGCTAATCTGCGCGTGCATTTCCTGCACCGAAATCACCTTCTCGGTGGCGTCCGCGTTCAGCGCCATGGCCGTCGCGAAACCGCCGTTCAGGGTGGTGTCGTAGTGCACTTTGTACTGCAGCGCGCTGCGGCGAATCAGCTTGGAGTCTTCAATCGCCTGGCGGCCTGCGGTGGTGTTGATGATGTAGGTATATTCGCCATTCTTGATACGATCCTGAATGTGCGGACGACCTTCATGCACCTTGTTCACAAGACGCGGGTTGATGCCGGCTTCGCCCAACACAATCGCCGTACCGTGGGTTGCATCCAGCTCGAAGCCCTGTTTCAGCAGCTTGGCGGCCAGGTCAACCACGCGTTCTTTGTCACCTTCACGAACGGAGAGCAGCGCACGGCCTGATTTTCTCATGGTGGAGCTACTGCCCAGCTGCGCCTTCGCGAACGCTTCTGCGAAGGTGCGGCCCACGCCCATCACTTCCCCGGTAGAGCGCATTTCTGGCCCTAACAGCGGGTCAACGCCCGGGAATTTGTTGAACGGCAGCACCACTTCTTTCACCGAGTAGTACGGTGGGATGATCTCTTTTGTCACGCCCTGTTGAGCCAGCGTCTGGCCTGCCATCACGCGTGCCGCCACTTTCGCCAGCGGAATACCGGTGGCTTTGGAGACGAACGGTACGGTACGTGCCGCACGCGGGTTCACTTCAATCAGGTAAACTTCGTTGTCTTTTACCGCGAACTGAACGTTCATCAGGCCGCGGACCTGCAGTTCGAAGGCCAGCTTTTGCACCTGCTGACGCATCACGTCCTGAATCTCCTGGCTCAGCGTGTACGCTGGCAGAGAACAAGCGGAGTCGCCGGAGTGTACGCCAGCCTGCTCGATGTGCTCCATGATGCCGCCAATCAGCACCATTTCGCCATCGCAGATGGCGTCAACGTCCACTTCTACCGCGTCGTCGAGGAAGCGGTCGAGCAGCACAGGCGCATCGTTGGAGACGCTCACCGCGGTCTGGAAGTAGCGTCGCAGGTCGGCTTCGTCATAAACGATTTCCATCGCGCGGCCGCCCAGTACGTAGGAAGGACGCACCACCAGCGGGTAGCCAATCTCTTTCGCCTTCTCGACAGCCTGTTCGATAGCGGTCACGGTGGCGTTCGCCGGCTGTTTCAGCTTCAGACGGTCAACCGCCTGCTGGAAACGCTCGCGGTCCTCCGCACGGTCAATCGCATCCGGACTGGTGCCGATAACCGGCACGCCTGCCGCTTCCAGCGCGCGCGCCAGCTTCAGCGGGGTCTGGCCGCCGTACTGCACGATAACACCTTTTGGCTTCTCGATGCGCACGATTTCCAGCACGTCTTCCAGGGTAACCGGCTCGAAGTAGAGACGGTCAGAGGTGTCGTAGTCGGTGGAGACGGTTTCCGGGTTACAGTTGACCATGATGGTCTCGTAACCGTCTTCGCGCAGCGCCAGCGAGGCGTGTACGCAGCAGTAGTCAAACTCGATGCCCTGGCCGATACGGTTTGGACCGCCGCCCAGCACCATAATCTTGTCGCGGTCGACGGACGGATTCGCTTCGCACTCGTCTTCATAGGTGGAGTACATGTACGCGGTGTCGGTAGAAAACTCTGCCGCACAGGTGTCGACGCGCTTGTAAACCGGGTGCAGGTCATACTGGTCGCGCAGCTTACGGATTTCCGCTTCGCGCACGCCCGCCAGCTTAGCCAGACGCGCGTCGGCGAAGCCTTTACGCTTCAGCATGCGCAGGAAGTCTGCGTCCAGGCCGTTGATGCCCAGCTCTGCCACTTTCTCTTCCAGACGCACCAGCTCTTCAATCTGCACCAGGAACCAGCGGTCGATGTTGGTCAGGTTGAACACGCCGTCGACGGACAGGCCAGCACGGAAGGCATCGGCGATGTACCAGATGCGCTCCGCGCCCGCGTCTTTCAGCTCGCGGCGGATTTTGGTCAGCGCTTCCGGGTCGTCCAGGCTCACTTTCGGGTCAAAGCCGGTCGCGCCCACTTCGAGGCCGCGCAGCGCTTTCTGCAGGGATTCCTGCTGCGTGCGGCCAATCGCCATCACTTCACCGACGGATTTCATCTGGGTGGTCAGACGGTCGTTCGCGCCTGCGAACTTCTCGAAGTTAAAGCGAGGAATTTTAGTCACAACGTAGTCGATGGACGGCTCGAAGGACGCAGGGGTTCGGCCACCGGTGATGTCGTTCATCAGCTCGTCGAGGGTATAACCCACCGCCAGTTTCGCCGCCACTTTCGCAATCGGGAAGCCGGTCGCTTTGGAGGCCAGCGCGGAGGAGCGGGACACACGCGGGTTCATTTCGATAACAATCAGACGGCCAGTTTTCGGGTTCACGGAGAACTGCACGTTAGAGCCGCCGGTTTCCACGCCGATTTCACGCAGTACCGCCATCGAGGCGTTACGCATGATTTGATACTCTTTGTCGGTCAGCGTCTGGGCTGGCGCAACGGTGATGGAATCGCCGGTGTGGATACCCATCGCATCGAAGTTTTCGATGGAGCAGACGATGATGCAGTTGTCGTTTTTATCACGCACTACTTCCATCTCGTACTCTTTCCAGCCAATCAACGATTCATCAATCAGCAGCTCTTTGGTTGGGGAAAGATCCAGACCGCGTTCGCAAATCTCTTCGAACTCTTCGCGGTTGTAGGCAATACCGCCGCCGGTGCCGCCCATGGTGAAGGAAGGACGGATGATGCATGGATAACCCACTTCAGCCGCAACGGCCAGCGCCTCTTCCATGTTGTGCGCAATACCGGAACGCGCGGTGTCGAGGCCGATTTTCTTCATCGCCACGTCGAAGCGGCGACGGTCTTCTGCTTTATCAATCGCGTCGGCGGTCGCACCAATCATGGTTACGCCGAACTCGGCCAGCACGCCCTGACGCTCAAGCTCCAGCGCACAGTTCAGCGCCGTCTGGCCGCCCATGGTTGGCAGGACCGCGTCCGGACGCTCTTTCTCGATGATTTTACGCACCACTTCCCAGTGAATCGGCTCGATGTAGGTTGCATCGGCCATTTCCGGGTCGGTCATGATGGTTGCCGGGTTAGAGTTCACCAGGATAACGCGGTAGCCCTCTTCACGCAGGGCTTTACACGCCTGAGCGCCGGAGTAGTCGAATTCACAGGCCTGGCCGATGACAATCGGGCCAGCGCCAAGGATCAGGATGCTTTTTATGTCTGTACGTTTTGGCATGGTCTTCTCGGCTCCTGATTATTTAGCGGTCTTACGGTATTGCTCGATAAGTTCGATGAAGTGATCGAACAGCGGCGCGGCGTCGTGCGGGCCCGGGCTGGCTTCCGGGTGACCCTGGAAGCTGAATGCTGGCTTATCGGTGCGATGAATCCCCTGCAGGGTGCCATCGAACAGCGACTTATGGGTCACGCGCAGGTTAGCCGGCATTGAGGCTTCATCGACGGCAAAGCCGTGGTTCTGCGCGGTGATCATTACCGTGTTGTTATCGATGTCTTTCACCGGGTGGTTACCACCGTGGTGGCCGAACTTCATCTTAACGGTGTTCGCACCGCTCGCCAGCGCCAGCAGCTGATGGCCGAGGCAGATGCCGAATACCGGGATGTCGGTTTCCAGGAAGGACTTAATGGCGGCGATGGCGTAATCGCACGGTGCCGGGTCGCCAGGACCGTTGGACAGGAAAATACCGTCCGGATTCATCTTCAATACGTCTTCGGCAGAGGTCTGAGCCGGCACCACCGTCAGGCGGCAGCCGCGGTCAACCAGCATGCGCAGAATGTTGCGCTTGGCGCCAAAATCGTAGGCCACCACGTGGAACGGCAGCTCGCTCTCTTTTTTCGCTTCCGGCAGGTCGCCTTCCAGCGTCCAGCTACCCTGTGTCCAGCTGTAGGCTTCCGCGGTCGTCACTTCTTTCGCCAGGTCCATGCCGTTCAGGCCCGGGAAGGCTTTCGCTTTTTCCAGCGCCAGCGTCGCATCGAGGTTATCACCCGCGATGATGCAGCCGTTCTGTGCACCCTTCTCGCGCAGCAGACGCGTTAACTTACGGGTATCAATATCGGCAATCGCCACGATGTTATGGCGCTTCAGGTAAGAAGAGAGGTCTTCGGTATTGCGGAAGTTGCTGGCAATCAGCGGCAGGTCGCGAATGACCAGGCCTTGCGCATGTACCTGAGAAGATTCTTCGTCAGCCGCGTTGGTGCCGACATTGCCGATATGAGGATAAGTAAGAGTAACGATTTGGCGAGAATAGGAAGGATCAGTGAGGATTTCTTGATAACCGGTCATTGAAGTATTGAAAACGACTTCCCCAACCGCCGAACCCGTTGCCCCTATGGCCCGACCGATAAACTGGGTTCCGTCTTCCAGAACCAATAGCGCTGACTTAATCAAAACACCCTCCAGAGAATATTCACTCACTTTATTTGCATATTAATTCATAACCATGTCATGGATCAATGCAAATGTGTTGCCAGCGGATTTTTGGCAAACGGCGGCATTCTGGAGATTTGGTGGGTAAAAGTCAACTTAAAACGGATATTTTGTTTAGTCTTTTGCGCATCTGGTGAGGCGAGTGAAGCTTAAGCGACAAAAAGATCAGGTAAATCACTGCGGAAAACGCTTGCGCGCCGAATTTAATGAAAAATGAGTCGACACAGCATCAAAAAGTGGACCAAATGGTCAAAATTTACATTTCTGTAACGAAAACCAGGAAGAATAGTTGTGTTTTCATGGCTCAAAAAACAAAACAAGAGCTAAACAGGTAAAATATAAGGGCAATAAAATATTGCCCTATGCAATCAAAGAATTACGACTGCAATAACCACATCACGATGGGTAATAATACTTACAAATTGTTGAGATCGAGTACATCTCGCATATCAAAAAGTCCATCTTTCTTGTTTTTAAGCCACAAAGCGGAACGTACCGCGCCGTTGGCAAACGTCATGCGGCTTGAGGCTTTATGAGTAATCTCCACGCGTTCACCAATATCGGCGAACATCGCCGTATGTTCGCCGACGATGTCACCCGCACGTACCGTTGCGAAACCAATAGTGCCCGGTACGCGTTCGCCAGTGTGACCTTCGCGGGCATAGACCGCGCAGTCTTTTAAATCTTTATCGAGTGCATGAGCAATCGCCTCGCCCATCGCCAGCGCCGTGCCTGACGGCGCATCTACCTTGTAGCGGTGGTGGGCTTCGACAATTTCAATATCGGTATAGTCGCCCATGACCTTCGCTGCTTTCTCCAGCAGCTTGAGCATGACGTTAACGCCCACGCTAAAGTTCGCCGCGAAGACAATCGCGATCTCTTTTGATGCGTCCTGGATGGCCTGCTTACCCGCGTCGTCAAAACCGGTGGTGCCGATCACCATCCCCTTGCCGTGCTGGCGGCAAAATGCCAGGTGCGTCAACGTACCTTCCGGGCGGGTAAAGTCGATAAACACATCGAAGTCATCTTTAACCGCATCCAGGCTGCTCTGGACAGTAACGCCCGTCTTTCCTGCGCCCGCCAGTTCACCTGCGTCGGAACCCAAAAGCGATGAGCCTTCACGCTCCAGCGCCGCGCCCAGCGCTACGCCATCCATCTGAAGTGCCGCCTGAATCAGCTGACGGCCCATACGTCCACCCGCGCCCGCAATGGCGACACGGATCTGTGCATCATGCATAGTTATTCTCTTACGTTAAAATGATGTAAATCGTTTTCAGATTAACCAGCCTTCGCGGAGGCTGCCAACTGAAAACACCAATAATTAGAATTTAACGTGAAACCGACTTAAATATCAGTAAAAGACATGATTTTGTGGTCACGATAAAGTACGGGGCAAAAAAAAAGCCAGCACATGAGATGCTGGCCTTTTCGCTGTTTAGGGGTTATTCCACTTCGCGGGCGTCGATACGCAGCTCTTTCGGCACTTCGAAGACGATATTCTCTTCGCGTCCTTCCAGCGGAACCGCTTCGCCACCGCCCAGCTCCTGCAGACGGGTTATCACGTTCTGCACCAGGATATCCGGCGCGGAAGCGCCTGCGGTAACGCCAACGCAGACCGCATTTTTAACCCACGCTTCCTGGATGTCCGCCGCGTCGTCGATCAGGAACGCCGCTTTACCCATGCGCTGCGCCAGTTCGGCCAGACGGTTGGAGTTAGACGAGTTTTTGGAGCCGACCACCAGCACCACGTCCGCCTGTTCAGCCAGCGCACGCACCGCTTCCTGGCGGTTGGTGGTCGCGTAGCAGATGTCATCCTTACGCGGCCCGACGATTTTCGGGAAGCGCTGGCGCAGGGCGTCAATCACATCCGAGGTATCATCAACCGAGAGCGTCGTCTGGGTCATAAACGACAGACGGGCTTCATTTTTTACGTTCAGCGTAAAGACATCTTCCGGCGACTCAACCAGATACATTCCCCCTTCCGGATTGCTGTACTGGCCCATGGTACCTTCGACTTCCGGATGACCCGCATGGCCAATCAGAATCGACTCTTCACCGCGACGGCTGGCACGCGCCACTTCCATATGCACTTTCGTCACTAATGGGCAGGTTGCGTCGAAAACGGTTAAATCGCGGCTTTTCGCTTCGTTACGCACCGCCTGAGAGACGCCGTGCGCGGAGAAGATCAGGATCGCACCGTCCGGCACTTCGCTGATCTGCTCGATGAAAATAGCGCCGCGCTCGCGCAGGCTGTCCACCACGTAGCGGTTATGCACCACTTCGTGACGCACGTAAATTGGCGCGCCGTAAATCTCCAGCGCATTTTCAACAATGCTGATAGCGCGGTCTACACCGGCGCAGAAGCCGCGCGGGTTAGCCAACAGGATCTGCATTTCAGGCCTCCAGTGCCGGATCGATCTCCAGCACTTCAACATCAAAATGAACGGTACGCCCGGCAAGCGGATGGTTGAAGTCAACGGTGATAGAGTCGCCGTTAATCTCGCGGATCACGCCAGGCATTTCGCTGCCGTCCATAGCGGTAAAGAGCATAATCGCCCCGATTTCCGGTTCGCCCGCGTCCATAAACTCGCGGCGCGAGAAATACTGGATCAGGTCCGGGCTTGGCACGCCAAACGCGGCATCCGGCTCCAGCGAGAACGCTTTTTTCTCCCCCTCTTTCAGGCCCAGGAGCTGCTGCTCAAGACCTTCAGACAGGGAGGTATCGCCGAGACGAAACAGGGCAGGTTTGCCGTTATTGCGGGTGGATTCGGCGGTGGAGCCGTCATCCAGCTTCAGCGTGAAGTGAACGAGAACCGCGCTGTTGCTCTGTACGGATTTAGACATGCAAATTGCTCGCTTGTTTTGCCCGGTGGCATTACACCACCGGGCGAGTGTGTTACGCCTGCTCTTTCGCGGCCGGTTTAGGCAAGAAGCCTTCCAGCACGATTAACGCCGCACCGATGCAAATTGCGGTATCGGCCAGGTTAAAGGTCGCGAAGTGCCAGTCGCCGACGTAGAAGTCGATCATATCGACCACAAAGCCGTGCCACAGGCGGTCAAACAGGTTGCCCAGCGCGCCGCCAATGATCAGCGCGTAGGCAATGTTATTCAGCTTTTGCGTGGCCTTTGAGCGGTACATCAGCACGGCCAGCACCACGCAGATACCGAGAGCGATACCCGCAAAGAACCAGCGCTGCCAGCCACCGCTGTCGGCAAGGAAGCTAAACGCCGCGCCGTAGTTGCGTGCATAGTGCAGGTTAAGCGACGGGAACAGCGAAACCGTCTCCCCCAGAGCAAAATTCTGGAGGATCAGGAACTTGCTGCCCAGATCGATAATCAGCACCACCACAACCAGCCACAGCCAGCGCAGCCCTGTTGAACAGAGAGTTTTACTCATCAGGCAAACTTACGTTTTTCGCCGTCACCGGCGACATTGCTTACACAGCGTCCGCAGATGTCTGCGTGTTCCGCCACCTGGCCGATATCGGTAGTGTAATGCCAGCAGCGCGGGCACTTCTCACCTTCGGCTTTGCTCAGCGCGACTTTCAGCCCTTTGAGCAGCTCGCTCTGCTGCGCATCAGCAGAAGCCTCGGCATAATCCGCAACTTTTGCACCGGAGGTCAACAGGACAAATCGCAATTCATCGCCCAGCGCGGTCAGCTTCGCCGCCAGCTCAGGTTCGGCGTACAGAGTCACTGCCGCTTCCAGAGAGCCACCAACTTTCTTATCAGCACGCGCCTGCTCGATCACCTTGTTCACTTCGCCACGCACTTTCAGCAGCTCGTCCCAGAAGGCATCGTTCATTGCTTCGGTGCTGGAGAGATCGAACAGACCTTCATACCACTCGCCGGTGAAGACATATTTCTCACGGTCGCCAGGCAGATAGCCCCAGATTTCATCTGCGGTGAAGGACATGATCGGCGCCATCCAGCGCACCAGCGCTTCTGCGATATGGAACAGCGCGGACTGGCAGCTACGGCGCGCCACGCTGTCCGCCTTCGCGGTGTACTGGCGGTCTTTGATGATGTCGAGGTAGAACGAGCCCATCTCGATGGAGCAGAAGCGCATCAGGCGCTGCACCACTTCGTGGAAGTCGTAGGACTCATACGCCTTAACGATGTCTTCCTGCGCCGCTTTCGCGCAGCCTACCGCCCAGCGGTCCAGCACGACCATCTCTTCCGGTTTCACCATGTCTTTCACTGGATCAAAACCGTTCAGGTTCGCCAGCAGGAAGCGCGCGGTGTTACGGATACGACGATAGCTGTCAGCAGCACGCTTCAGGATCTCGTCAGATACAGCCATTTCGCCGGTGTAGTCGGTAGAGGCTACCCACAGGCGCAGGATATCCGCGCCCAGCTTGTTCATCACGTCCTGCGGAGAAACGGTGTTACCGATGGATTTGGACATCTTACGGCCCTGTCCATCCACGGTGAAGCCGTGAGTCAGTACCTGACGGTAAGGCGCTTTACCCTTCATCGCGGTGGAGATCATCAAAGATGACATGAACCAGCCGCGGTGTTGGTCAGAGCCTTCCAGATACATATCGGCAGCGTGGCCGGCAAACTCCGGACGCACATCGACCACGGAGGCGTGAGTAGACCCGGAGTCGAACCACACGTCCAGGGTATCCGGCACTTTCTCGTAATTGTCCGCGTCCGCGCCCAGGATGTCACGGGCGTCGAGATCCCACCACGCCTGAATGCCGTCAACTTCAACGCGCTTCGCCACTTCTTCCATCAGTTCCAGGGTGTTCGGATGCAGTTCCTGCGTCTCTTTATGTACGAACAGAGACATCGGCACGCCCCAGGTACGCTGACGGGAGATACACCAGTCAGGGCGGTTAGCCACCATGGATTCGATACGCGCCTGGCCCCAGTCCGGGATCCACTGCACGCCTTTGATCTCTTTCAGAGACTGCTCGCGCAGGCCTTTCTGATCCATGCTAACGAACCACTGCGGGGTCGCACGGAAGATGATTGGCGTCTTGTGACGCCAGCAGCACGGATAGCTGTGCTGCATTTTCTCAACGTGCAGCAGCGCGCCGCTGGTGCGCAGCATGTCAACGATAATGTCGTTCGCTTTGAAGACGTTGATGCCGTCCAGCGCCGGATAGGTGCCAGGCAGGTAAGAACCGTCCGGGCCAACCGGATTGGCGATTTCAAGACCGTACTTCAGGCTGATGTTGTAGTCGTCAGGACCGTGGCCACCGGCGGTATGCACCGCACCGGTACCCGCGTCCAGCGTCACGTGGTCGCCCAGGATCGCCGGAACGTCGAAGCCCAGGAACGGGTGTTTGAAGCGCATCAGCTCCAGCGCGTCGCCTTTTACGGTACCCAGCACGGTGTAGTCGGTGATATTCGCGCGTTTCAGCACGCTTTCAACCAGATCTTTCGCCAGGATAACCGCGCGGCCATCAATCTGCACCAGCGCGTATTCGAACTCGCCGGAGAGCGAGATTGCACGGTTGGCTGGCAGCGTCCATGGGGTAGTTGTCCAGATCACCAGAGAGATCGGGCCGCTAACGCCAGGCAGACCGAATTTACCTTTAATGGCATCCTGATCGACCGCTTCGAAGGCCACATCGATAGAAGGTGAAGTTTTGTCGTAATACTCCACTTCCGCTTCTGCCAGCGCAGAGCGGCAGTCCACGCACCAGTGCACCGGCTTCGCGCCTTTGTGCAGGTGACCGTTACCGATGATTTTGCCCAGCGCACGGATGATATTGGCTTCGGTTTTGAAGTCCATGGTCAGGTACGGGTGCGACCAGTCGCCCAACACGCCCAGACGGATAAAGTCAGCGCGCTGGCCATCAACCTGGGTGGCAGCGTATTCGCGGCACTTCGCGCGGAACTCTGCAGCGGTAAACTTCTCGCCAGGCTTGCCAAACTCTTGCTCCACTTTCAGCTCAATGGGCAGACCGTGGCAGTCCCAGCCCGGAACGTAAGGCGAGTCATATCCCGCGAGTCCTTTGGACTTCACGATAATGTCTTTCAGAATCTTGTTTACAGAGTGACCAATATGAATGCTGCCATTCGCATATGGAGGGCCATCATGCAGAATGAAGGTTTTTTTGCCTTTTTTAGCTGCACGAATGATGCCGTACAGGTCATCATCGGTCCAACGCGCCAGCATTCCCGGTTCGCGCTTGGCGAGATCGCCGCGCATCGGGAACCCTGTTTCCGGCAAATTCAGGGTTGATTTATAGTCACTCATCAGATTCTCGGTTCCGTATTTATCACGTAGGCAGTTAAGCCGGTTCTATAGCCCAAAATACTCGCGGGCCGTCAATTCATCTCGCGCGATTTGCGCCTTAAGTTCATCCAGCGAAGCAAATCGCTGCTCGTTGCGTATTTTTTTACGCAGTATCACATCTATATGGCGACCATAAAGGTCCATTACAACGTCCAGCAGGTGCACTTCTAGCTGTTGACGCACACCGGCAACGGTCGGACGCGTGCCAATGTTGGCAACGCCGTAAAACGGCTTATCGCCAAGTCCTGCTACTTCCACCGCATAGACCCCTTTAACCGGGGAAACCTGACGACGCAGCGGTATATTCGCCGTCGGGAAACCTATCGTGCGGCCCAGCGCGTCGCCATGGACCACGCGGCCAGAGATGGTAAATGGATGTCCCAGCAGAGTTTCTGCCGTCTCCAGTTCATCATTAGCCAGCGCCTGACGCACCGCCGTGCTGCTGACGCGCACGCCGCCTTCACAGAAGGTCATCGCGCTGGTGACGTCAAAACCGTACTCCAGACCAGCCTTCTGTAATAGCAAGAAATCGCCCTGACGACCAGCGCCAAAGCGGAAATCATCCCCCACGGCGAGAAACTGTACGCCAAGACGCTTAACCAGCAGGTCGCTGACGAAATTTTGTGCTGTCAGTGCGGCAAAGCGACGATCGAAACGCACGCACAATACGTAGTCCACGCCGGACTCTGCCAGGTAGCGCAACTTTTCGCGCAGGCGAGTGAGGCGGGCGGGAGATTTATCGCCCGCGAACAGCTCCAGCGGCTGTGGCTCGAAAATCATCACCACAACGGGCAGGCCACGGGCCTCCCCTTCTTTACGCAATCCCTGCAACAGCGCCTGATGACCACGATGCACGCCGTCGAAATTACCAATAGTCAGCACGCACCCGTGTGGGGCTCTGCTGAGATTATGTATGCCGCGTATCAGCTTCATGTCTGGCTCAAAACAGTGAAAATCGCCAAAGTATACCTTGTACAGCGGTTAAGGTTAACCGGCGATTGTTCGCGCAAAACAGAAAGCCGTAATGATTTCATCAGGCTGACCTTTCACAGCGAAAAAATCTGCCCGTGAACTGCGATTTTTACGCCGAAAGGCTGTATTCACGAAAGACAAGCTGGTAGAATCCTGCGCCATCACTACGTAACGTAGCGTCGCTAATTAACGGCGCTTATTTGCACAAATCCATTGACAAAAGAAGGCAAAGAGGGCATATTCCTCGGCCTTTGAATTGTCCACATAGAACATATTTGGGAGTTGGACTTGGCTAATATCAAATCAGCTAAGAAACGTGCCGTTCAGTCTGAAAAGGCTCGTAAGCACAACGCAAGCCGTCGCTCTATGATGCGTACTTTCATCAAGAAAGTATACGCAGCAATCGAAGCTGGCGACAAAGCTGCAGCGCAGAACGCATTTAACGAAATGCAACCAATCGTGGATCGTCAGGCTGCTAAAGGTCTGATCCACAAAAACAAAGCAGCGCGTCATAAAGCAAACCTGACCGCGCAGATCAACAAACTGGCTTAATCGCCACTTGTTGTTGCTTGTTTAAAGAACCCGCTTAACGCGGGTTTTTTTATGTCTTCAGAATGCCGGTGGCGTAAATAGCGACGAGTAGTCACGGTTGCAGATTCGCTGCACCGCCGGATGCTGAATCATCCTTTCGGCGAATATGGCGTGGTACTCTTCCATCACGTTATCTACCCTGCCAATCTCCGTAATCTTATCGTCTGAATAGAGATCGTGCGCATAGAGCGTTGGTGCCACGAAGATCGCATTATGCGCTTCGCCGAAGGCTTTCATCAGCGCCGCATCGTCAAACTCACCGAGGATCTCCACGTTCAGCCCCTGTGAGTTAAACCAGTTCAGCAGCTTGCGTCCCAGCATGGAACGCCTTCCCGGCACCAGCAGGCGACGCTCTTCGAGACAGGCCGGGAAAGGTTTCTCCGGCGGTGGATTGATGCACCAGAAGCTCACGCCGCATTCGCCAATTTTCACCGAGAACAGCCCCTCCTGCTGTGTGGAGTCGATGGGGCAATCCGAGATAATCATGTCCAGCTTATGCTGGCTCAGCTGCTCCAGCAGCATCTCGTGGGTGGATTCAAAGCAGCGCAGGTGGATTTGTTCATCCTCTACCACGGCGGCATCCAGCACGCCGCTCACCAGCCGTTTGGAGAGCGCATCCGCCACGCCCACGTCAAAGAGCAGGTTCGACTCTTTGCGGTAGTTGACGATATCCAGCATCTCCTGGCTCAGGGTGAACATTTTGTCCGCATAGCGGAAAACCAGTTCACCCAGCTCGCTCGGCTCAATCCCACGGCCCTTTCGCTTGAAGAGCTTGCCCTGCAGACGTTCTTCCAGGGCTTTAATTTGCCCGGTGATGGTTTGCGGCGTCAGGTAAAGCGCCTCTGCGGCCCCCACGACCGAGCCCTGTTTATAGACGTGCCAGAAGTAGTACAGATGGTTGTAATTTAAATGAGACATCGCGTCTTCTCTCCCTGAGTGTGTATCGGGAGAAGGATCGCCTCCTCCCGGTGTTCCGCTATGCCTGGACGGCCTGTCCGGACAACTTCACCTTCAACAAGGTATAGCCAATCACTGCGGCCAGTAATGACCCGATGAGAATGCCGAGCTTCGCCCAGACGATGAGCTCAGGCGCGTTTGCGCCAAACGCCAGCGTCGAGATAAAGATCGACATGGTAAATCCAATGCCGCACAGCACGCCGACGGCCATAATCTGACCAAAGCTTGTACCGTTCGGCAACGACGCCAGCTTCATCTTCAGCGCCAGCCAGCAGAAGAGGCTGATCCCCAGTGGCTTACCGATAAACAGCCCGGCAATAATGCCCAGCGGCAGGACAGACGTCAGCCCGTCCAGCGTAACGCCCTGCAGGGAAACGCCCGCATTGGCAAACGCAAACAGCGGCAGGATCATAAAGGCGACCCACGGATGTAGTACGTGTTCCAGCTGTTTAGCGGGAGACTTTCCGTCCTGCGGCTTAAGCGGCACGAAGAAGCCGACAATCACGCCTGCCAGCGTGGCGTGCACGCCGGATTTCAGCACTGCCGTCCACAGCACCATCCCCACCAGAATATAGATACCGATGCGGCGAACATTGAAGATGTTCAGCAGCGCCAGCACTGCAATCGCCCCGGCGGCCACGCTCAGGGACAGGATCGACAGATCGCTGGTGTAGAACAGCGCGATAATCACAATGGCGCCCAGGTCATCAATAATCGCCAGCGCCATCAGGAAGATTTTCAGCGCAACCGGAACGCGGCTACCGAGCAGGGCTAAGACACCGAGCGCAAAGGCGATATCCGTTGCGGCCGGGATAGCCCAGCCGTCACGCGCGACAGGATCCTGCCAGGTAAATGCGAGAAAGAGCAGCGCCGGAACGACCATCCCGCCAATGGCAGCGATCACCGGAAACGCCGCGCGCTGGCGGCTGGCGAGCGAGCCGAGCACCAGCTCGCGCTTAACTTCCAGTCCTACCAACAGGAAGAACACCGCCATCAGCGCATCGTTGATCCACAGCAGCATGTTCTTGTTAATTTCCAGCGCCCCGACCTTCAGCTCGACGGGTGTTTCCAGAAATGCGTGATAGAGATCGCGGGTCATGCCCAGGTTAGCCAGCCCCATCGCGGCCGCCGCGGCAATAATCAGGATCACACCACCGGACGCCTCACTGCTAAAGAAACGGTGTAGTAATTTCATTTATGTTCTCTCTTTTACAACAATACCTCGATAAAACCATAATACCAAGCCAAATAGCTCGGCAAAAACAGATTAATATTGAGTATAGACTCAGTTTTACCGATCGATATCGGCAAATAAAAAAAGCCCGGAATCGCTTCCGGGCTTTTTGAAGATGAACACCAGCTAACGAACTAGCGGGTCAAATCATCGAAGAATTTTTTGACGCCATCAAAGAAGCTTTTGGAGCGCGGGCTGTTTTTCTCGCCCGTTGGGCCGCCAAAGCTCTCCTGAAGCTCTTTCAACAGCTGTTTCTGCTTGTCGTTCAGGCCAACCGGCGTTTCCACGACGACGCGGCACAGCAGGTCGCCCTGAGCACCACCGCGAACGGATTTCACGCCTTTGCCGCGCATGCGGAACAGCTTGCCGGTCTGGGTTTCGCCAGGGATTTTCAGATTGACGCGACCGTCCAGCGTCGGCACTTCGATTTCACCGCCGAGAGCCGCCATCGCGAAGTTGATCGGCACTTCACAGTACAGGTTGTTGCCTTCACGCTCGAAGATGGCGTGCTGTTTCACCTGAACCTGAACGTACAGATCGCCTGCCGGCGCGCCGTGCTCGCCTGCTTCACCTTCACCCGCCAGACGGATGCGGTCGCCCGTATCAACGCCAGCCGGGATCTTAACGGACAGGGTCTTGGTTTTCTCAACGCGACCATGGCCGTGACACTTGGTGCACGGATCTTTAATCAGCGTACCGCGACCGTGACAGTGCGGACAGGCCTGCTGTACCGCGAAGAAGCCCTGACGCATCTGTACCTGGCCGGAGCCGTGACAGGTTGGACAGGTCTGTGGCTGGGTACCCGCCTTCGCGCCGCTGCCGTGGCAAACATCACACTCTTCCAGCGTCGGAATACGGATCTCTTTCGTGACGCCACGAACGGCCTCTTCGAGAGTGAGATCCATGTTGTAGCGCAGGTCTGCGCCGCGCGCCGCGCGCTGACGACCACGACCGCCGCCAAAGATATCGCCGAACACATCGCCAAAGATGTCGCTGAAATCCGCACCGCCGCCAAAGCCGCCGCCACCGAATCCACCGCCGCCCATGCCGCCCTGTTCAAAGGCTGCGTGGCCGTACTGGTCATAGGCCGCACGTTTTTGTGCATCGGTCAGGACTTCGTAGGCTTCTTTGATCTCTTTAAATTTTGCTTCAGCCTCTTTGTCACCCTGGTTACGGTCCGGGTGGAATTTCATGGCCAGGCGCTTATACGCCTTTTTGATTTCACGCTCTTCCGCAGTTTTCGGAACGCCTAAAATCTCGTAATAGTCTTGCTTTGCCATTGGTTTTTTTAAGCCCCTTAACATGCGAGCACGGGCGTGGAGAGTTCTCCTACGCCCGTGCCGATTAATTACCCTGCATCAGGGCGATTATTTTTTGTCTTTAACTTCTTCGAACTCAGCGTCGACAACGTCGTCGTCTTTCGCGTTGTTCGCAGAAGCGTCAGCGCCCGCCTGCTGCTGTGCGTGCTGCTGCTGAGCGATTTCCATCAGCTTCTGGGAAGCCTGTGCCAGCTCCTGCATCTTCGCTTCGATATCCGCTTTGTCTTCGCCTTTCAGAGACGTTTCCAGCGCGCTCAGTGCAGCTTCGATAGCAGTTTTGTCTTCCGCTGGCAGTTTATCGCCCGCTTCTTCAACCTGCTTACGGGTGCTGTGCAGCAGATGGTCACCCTGGTTACGGGTCTGAACCAGCTCTTCGAACTTACGGTCGGATTCCGCGTTAGCTTCGGCATCACGAACCATTTTTTCGATTTCCGCTTCGTTCAGGCCAGAAGATGCCTTGATGGTGATCTTCTGCTCTTTACCGCTGTTTTTGTCTTTCGCAGACACGTGCAGGATACCGTCAGCATCGATATCGAAGGTGACTTCGATCTGCGGCATGCCGCGCGGTGCCGGGTTAATACCATCCAGGTTGAACTGACCCAGAGATTTGTTATCAGACGCACGTTTACGCTCACCCTGCAGCACATGGATGGTTACCGCAGACTGGTTGTCTTCAGCGGTAGAGAACACCTGGCTGTGCTTTGTTGGGATGGTGGTGTTTTTGTTGATGAGCGCAGTCATCACGCCGCCCATGGTTTCGATACCCAGAGACAGCGGGGTAACGTCCAGCAGCAGTACGTCTTTCACTTCACCGGTCAGAACGCCACCCTGAACCGCAGCACCGATAGCAACCGCTTCGTCCGGGTTCACGTCTTTACGTGGCTCTTTACCAAAGAATTCAGCCACTTTCTTCTGAACCATTGGCATACGAGTCTGACCACCCACCAGGATAACGTCCTGGATATCAGATACAGACAGGCCAGCATCCTGCAGTGCAACTTTCAGCGGCTCGATAGAACGGTTCACCAGGTCTTCTACCAGGCTTTCCAGTTTCGCACGGGTCACTTTGATGTTCATGTGTTTAGGACCGGTCGCGTCTGCAGTGATGTACGGCAGGTTCACGTCGGTCTGCTGAGCGGAAGACAGTTCGATCTTCGCTTTCTCAGCGGCTTCTTTCAGGCGCTGCATTGCCAGCGGATCGTTACGCAGGTCAATGCCCTGATCTTTCTTGAACTCGTCAACGAGGTAGTTGATCAGACGGGTATCGAAGTCTTCACCACCCAGGTGGGTATCACCGTTGGTTGCCAGAACTTCGAAGGTTTTTTCGCCGTCAACTTCGTCGATTTCGATAATAGAGATATCGAAGGTACCACCACCCAGGTCGTAAACCGCGATAGTACGGTTGCCGACTTCTTTATCCAGACCGTAAGCCAGCGCAGCCGCGGTTGGTTCGTTGATGATACGTTTTACTTCCAGACCTGCGATACGGCCAGCATCTTTAGTTGCCTGACGCTGAGCATCGTTGAAGTAAGCAGGAACGGTAATAACAGCTTCAGTTACCGGCTCACCCAGATAATCTTCAGCGGTTTTCTTCATTTTTTTCAGCACTTCAGCAGAGATCTGCGGTGGTGCCGTTTTGGTGCCTTTCACATCAAGCCACGCATCGCCGTTATCTGCCGCGATGATTTTGTAAGGCATGATAGAAACGTCACGCTGAACTTCTTCGTCCTGGAAGCGGCGGCCAATCAGGCGTTTGATCGCAAACAGGGTGTTTTGCGGGTTTGT
Source organism: Enterobacter sp. 296B2 (assembly GCF_034106185.1). Classification (NCBI taxonomy): domain Bacteria; kingdom Pseudomonadati; phylum Pseudomonadota; class Gammaproteobacteria; order Enterobacterales; family Enterobacteriaceae; genus Enterobacter; species Enterobacter sp. 296B2. Next base: position 43,409 of record NZ_JAWNCA010000034.1, read on the forward strand.
CACTGCCTGACGTTTAGCCGGCTGACCAACCAGAGTTTCACCATCCTGGGTATAAGCAATGATAGAAGGCGTGGTGCGATCGCCCTCGGCGTTCTCCAGCACGCGTGCAGTAGTGCCGTCCATAATAGCTACACAAGAGTTGGTAGTACCCAGGTCGATACCAATAATTTTACCCATCTAAACGTCTCCACTAAAAATTCAGTCAACATGTGGTTGTGTACCTGTAATAAGGGCAGAACGTGCTTTTTCAACTGCCCAGATTTGATTTTTTTCAGGTCCACACACTGCGGTTGACTACAAGATGGGGTCGCGACGGCATCCATCAAGGGGGAACGATAAAAAAAATTTTAATTTCACCCTGATGAGATCATAGACGGCGTCGATGCCGCCCATTATGATGCCGCGCCCCGTCAGGGAGAATTGACGCGGGTTTAACCATTTCACCATATTAATGATGATTTTTTTGAGGACTTATGGGCAACACTAAGTTGGCTAATCCGGCTCCGCTGGGCCTGATGGGTTTTGGCATGACCACCATTCTGCTGAACCTGCACAACATCGGGATGTTCCCGATGGACGGCATTATCCTGGCGATGGGCATTTTTTACGGCGGTATCGCGCAAATCTTCGCGGGCCTGCTGGAATATAAGAAAGGCAACACCTTCGGCTTAACCGCCTTCACCTCTTACGGCTCGTTCTGGCTGACCCTGGTCGCCATCCTGCTGATGCCTAAAATGGGCCTGGCAGACGCGGCAAACGCCCACTTCCTGGGCGTCTACCTGGGCCTGTGGGGCGTCTTCACCCTGTTCATGTTCTTCGGCACCCTGAAAGGCAACCGCGCACTGCAGTTCGTCTTCCTGAGCCTGACCGTGCTGTTCGCCCTGCTGGCGATTGGCCACCTGGCGGATAACGAAGGCATCGTTCACGTAGCAGGCTGGATTGGCCTGGTGTGCGGCGCAAGCGCTATTTACCTGGCAATGGGTGAAGTGCTGAACGAACAGTTTGACCGCACCATTTTACCGATTGGTGAAAAACACTGATCCCTCTGTCGGGGGGCGGGCCGCCCCGCGGCGGGCCCCACCGCCCCCCCCCCACCCCCCCCCACAAAACCACCCCCACCCCCCCGCCGCGCGCACACAAAAACCCCC
>NZ_JAWNCA010000035.1:0-41229 GCF_034106185.1 Enterobacter sp. 296B2
GCTCAATAACAACGTGAGCGGATTGCAGAACGATGCGCTGCTGTGGGACCCGACTCTGAATGCGTTCAGCGCCAGCCACGGCACCACTGCGGTCAACAAGATCACCAACGTCATGGACGGTGAGCTGTCGGATACCAGTACCGATGCGGTGAACGGTTCGCAGCTTAAGGCCACCAACGATCAGGTTGCGACCAATACGCAAAATATCACACAAAACACGCAGGATATCGCCAACGTTGATAACAGAGTAACGAATATCTACGACACGGGTACGAAGTACTTCCATGCTAACTCGACCGGGAAGGATTCCAGCGCCTTAGGTGATGATTCCGTTGCTATCGGTATGGGCGCCGTTGCTAACAACGATAATGATATTGCGTTGGGAGCAGGCTCAAAGACGGCGAAGGCGGTTAAAACGGAAAAAACGACCCTGGCAGGAACCGAGTACTATTTTGCTGGAATAGACCCGCAAAGCACGCTCAGCATTGGCGACGTCGGCAGCGAGCGTACCATCACCAACGTGGCTGCCGGGCGGCTGACGGAGACCAGCACCGATGCCGTCAACGGTTCGCAGCTGTTCGCAACGAACAGCGCTATTGAGAACATTTATGGCGATGTGCAGGGCCTGCAAAATGATGCCTTACTGTGGGATCCCGCCCTGAATGCCTTCAGTGCCAGCCACGGCAGCAAGGTGATCAACAAGATCACTAACGTGGCTGAAGGCGAACTGTCTGCAACCAGTACCGATGCCGTCAATGGTTCACAGCTTTATGCGACCAACGTCAAGGTAGAAAATATTGATAACCGTCTGATTGGCGTCGAAGACGTTGTCTACGGCAGCATCGTACCGACAATGCGCTATCTGAAGGTGAACTCGACGGGAACAGAAGCGATGGCGATCGGCGCCGATGCCGTGGCGCTGGGTCAAGGAACCCTGGCATCGGGTGATAATTCGGTGGCGACGGGTAATGGTGCCCAGGCCACCGGAAATGGGGCAATTGCTAATGGCCACAACGCGAATGCCGCAGGTGAAGGAAGCGTGGCGATAGGTGAAAACGCCAGCGTGATGGCCAACAACTCCGTCGCCCTCGGTGCGGGATCCGTTGCCGATCGCGACAATACCGTTTCTGTAGGCGCTAAAGATAATGAACGTCAGATTACCAATGTTGCCGCCGGTACCGAAGATACCGACGCGGTAAACGTTGCGCAGCTGAAAGAGGTAAGTGGCGATGTCTCCAACATCGGCAACACGGTGAATAATATTGCCAACGGAACGGAAGGGATGTTCCAGGTGAATAATACCGATAACTACGCCAAGCCAGTGGTTAAAGGGAATAACGCCGTCGCAGGGGGGGCGGGCTCGAAAGCGTCGGGAAGCAATAGCATGGCAATCGGCACGCTCGCATCTTCGACGGCGGAAAATAGCGTTGCGCTGGGTAACGGTTCTTCCGCTACGGCCACCAACTCAGTGGCCCTGGGCGCAAACTCGGTTGCCGATCGCATGAATACAGTATCCGTAGGGGTTGCCGGGGGGGAACGTCAAATCACGAACGTTGCCGCCGGTACGGAACTAACGGATGCCGTAAACGTAGGCCAGCTTAAGCAGACGGAAGCGAATGCTAACCAGTATACGAACAACCAGTTCAAAGCCTTAAAAAATATGGTGAACGACCAGAAGGATAAATTAAGCGCGGGTATTGCAGGCGCGATGGCGATGTCTGGTCTGCCTCAGCCTTATTCTCCTGGCGCCAGCATGGTTGGTATGGCGGGGGGGACCTATCAGGGGCAGTCTGCCATTGCCTTAGGTGTTTCCACGATTTCTGATAACGGCAAATGGGTAACAAAATTGTCTGGCTCGACAAACAGTCAGGGTGATTTTGGCGCGGCTATCGGCGTAGGCTATCAGTGGTAATTATATTTCCCCGCCTCCGGGCGGGGAATATAAAAATTAAAGGACACAAAATGAAACTGCACATTAATAAACTGGCCATTGCCTTTTCAATGGCGCTGGTCGGCTGTACTCACTCTATCAGCGACGTGGATAAAGCAGGAAAAACGGCTTCACCTATTTTCCCGGATTTAAACCAGGCGGTAGTCGGAGAGGGGAGTTACGTTACGCTGGAGAATATTTCCAGAATAAAACCCGGCATGACCAAGCATAATTTATATGAAATGATTGGCGTTCCACATTTCAATGAGGGTGTATTAGGCGTAAAAGAATGGGATTACATTGTCCATATTCCCAACGCTGAAGGCGAAGAAATTACATGCCAATATAAGGTTCTATTTGATTCCCGTATGAAAATTGGCAGCACCTGGTTTAAACCAGAAAATTGCCTGACGTTAGCGGGCCAAAAAACAAAAGGCAATACGTATAATAAAGATATCTCGGCGGAAGCCTTGTTCGCCTTCGCAGAGAGCAGATTAAGCCCGCAGGGTGTGCGTACAATTCGCCAGGTTGCGGAGGAGATTCAACAGACGAGTAACAAGCCTCAGAGTATCAAGGTCACTGGCCATACGGACAGAATTGGTTCGCAGGAGAAAAATTACCTGCTTTCAATGGCCCGTGCGCAGGCAGTAAAAGAAATTCTTATCGAACAAGGCATTTCTCCTTCTGTGATCGCGATTGAAGGTATGGGATCGATGATGCCACGCGTGATGTGTCCAGGGCCTGTATCACCAACCGTGATCGCCTGCCTGGCAGAAAACCGTCGAATTACAATAGAAGTAAAATAAGGAATAGCATATGAGCGCAAAAATGGCCTTGATTTCATCACAATTACTGTTAAATCCTGCGAATGCCGTTGCTGAGCAGGATTACAGACCGTTCAATACGATCAGCATGCCGGCCTATACGGTAATCAATGATGCACTCAAGAGCGCCTTTCCGCTGGTTAATGGAAAAGAGAATAAGCCACTGATGCGCCTCATATGCGATCTTGCCCGCGGTGTAAAACGTCAGGATGAGATCAATTTCATCCTGACGAAAAATAATGTCAATATCTCTTCCATTCCCGCTTCGGGGAACCCGCTTTCGCTGCTGGTGAATAGAGACAGTAAACATCAGCAAAAAGCTTGTGCATCGTGGCTTGCGATCTCCCTGCACAATAAAATGAATCTGGATGCATATAAGATCAAAAAGACGAAAGACGCAGATAATAATAAGAGCAAAACGTGGTCATTCTGGCCACTGATGAATCAAAGCAATAAACAGGAACCATCCGTGACTATCGAATGGGATAAAGCACGTTTCAACGAACTGGCCATCGATCAAATGGCCGTGGCGAAATCCACGGCCCAGTTTTATTCGTTAATAGCCAATGATTTGCAACAGAAATCTGAATATTCTTTTTCTGAGCTTAAAAAAGATCTTGATACGTCAATTGCTAGCTACGCCGCCCAATATTTAAATGCGATTAAAATTAATGCTGAAACACTTCGGTCTGCTGGTGTTGAAGTGAGTGAACTCTCAAGCGCAGGGTACAAAATAACTGATAATCAAGGGACTTCCCTTTCAAAAGAAGGTGACGGTTTTCTTCTGGCTTATCAGCAAATCCCATGGCTTGGGAACGGGAAAATCATGGGTAAAGATTATTACATAACCGTTAATCTGGCTGCTGACGCAAAAGTGACTACGATACCCGCTGAATGATTATGTTTCATTCCATACAGGAAGTTTTATGAACCGTTCAATACTCATAGCCATACATTGCAAAAATCCCTATTTTACGCATGGGTTGAAATGCTTAATTGAGGAGCGCATCGCACCGAAATTAAGCCGCGATGGCCTGAAGATTGCCGTGGCCGAGAACCCTGCATTGTTAACGAAGCACCATGGGGCCTCGCGAATTATCAACCTTATTGATGTGCGTTACAATGGGGTAAATGAATTTATTACACCCCGCAGTGTCACCAGGGAGTCATTTATATTCGCAATCATTCGTGATATTGTCAGGATTCAGGTTAGAGGCAATGTCTACCTAATCAAAAATACCTTAAATTGTTTTCTGAAGGCAATCTGTAATGTATTAACCAATAAGGTAATAGCTTCAGATCACATTACTTCGTTTGCAAGTTTGTACTTAACATTTACAGAGCGATACATCATGAATGCGATCATCGCGGGAAGGAGTATTCATGATATTGCACGAAGTCTGAATATGTGTGTGAAAACCGTCTATACCTACAAATATAGAGTCTTCACCAAGTGTGGAATCAAGACCCTGGCTGATGTTTTCATTGTTAAGAACACGATATTAAATACTGACAGTAAGCTGTAAATATTTTCTCTAACAGGGAGATCGATCCGATGTACGATGAAGATAAAAACATTGAGTTAACGGTTTCTGGAATAGACAGGGATGTGCTTTACGCCCTAAGTGCTATATCCAGAACCTTAGGCAAGACCAAGAATGAAGTTATTCTGGGATTGATAAACAAGGAGTTTCTCAATCCGATTACCACCTACGCAAAAAACAGTTTGCTCGTAAAGGCTATGGACAAGGATCTGTGTGAAAGGTTTGGCTGTACGTTAATGAGTGCCGATACCGTAAATGAACATGCGATTATCTCTGACCGATTTTACAAGGAAATTTTAGATTTGAAGACCGAGAGAGATGTTGATCTCCTCTTCAAAAAGAATATCTCTCTTATCGAGTTCAGGGCTAACCAGGTATGTAGTCGAAGAGCTTACACCCATCTGCCTGAAGGGATTTCACTTATCTTTGCACTGTTTATTGAGGTTGCCGTTTCCACGCCAGAGGTCATTAACCAGATTTGGGAAAATATTTTCAAACCGACTGACGTGGAAGGATATTTCCACAGCGACCTGCAGGAGATTGAGATGAAGATCGCATCCGTTTAAAGCCTGATGAGTAAGCCATCATTACCGCCGGCGCTGACCTACAAGGCACGTCAACCTACCCGCTTTCAAAGGATTTCTGAGTCGACCGTTTGTACCCCCGTAGGAAGCGGGGTTATCCGGGACGGGGCACATGACCAACCTCATACTGGTGCTGCTGGAGTCGAAAGGGCTTAAGGCTCCAGCATATTTTTACCACATTGAGTGCGAAGCCTTATAGTTGATGAAATCAGTTTCACCCGAGAAATAGGGGAGAGGACCAAATTCAATTTTACTCTCTTTTAATTCATTAATGACCAGGTCGGTAATATCAATATCATCAGAACCTGACAAAATCAGAGAACCATATCTGACAAGGCGTAATCCATTTATATTACCGATCGCCTCGGCTGTCTCAATGGCCTGGTTGATAATCCTGGTTTTCGCCGTCCGTTTGGCCGTCGTCAACAGCTTATGAAGCCTTATCGCATTAGATTCCAGAGCCGCTATACGTGCTTCTTCTTCCAGATTTTCGTACCGTTTCAAGGCATTTATCTCTTCTTGCTTTACGACTTCTATAACTGAATCTAGCCACGCCCTCTCCTGCTGCCTAAGTTCTGGCAAACTCATAACCTTCGCCAGATCAAAATAAGCAACGTTCTGCTCCGCCTGGCTCTTGCCGCAGCCAGAAAAAAGAGAGAGCAGTAGTACTATAGTTGTTGCGTAAAAAGAGTATGATTTATTTATCATCTTTATTCCCTGTTTGTGGGCGATCATGTTAAATAAAATCCTGTGGCTTCCTGAGTATTATTTTCATGGTAAGCCTGAAGGCCCTTGTATATTACTTTTATGCTGAATTAAATTTCAAAAAACCTGTTTCATAAAAACAATTGACCAGCAGAGTAGGGTGAGGCAGTACTACGCTCTGAAAGAATGAAGTTTATGCATGTTAAGGTCTGAATAGCCTTGCATTTCACGCGCGGTAAGTTGGTGAAAGGAAATTTATTAATGAAGCGTTTTATTCTTATTATTCCTGTCTGCTGATGTTTTATATCCTTCATACCGTTTTCGTTGCACTGGCGCACCCAACTCCGCACTTTGCGACCCCCATCCGCGCAATCTGTCACAAACCTGTCACACTCATTACGATGATTAAAAAAGCGAGGAATGAGGGATGAAAAAAGCACTACTGGCGATCGCCGTGGCAAGCAGCGTCGCGCTCAGCTCCGGGGTACAGGCGCAAACCGCGCCGGAAGGCTATCAACTGGAGCAGGTGTTAATCATGAGCCGTCACAACCTGCGTGCGCCGCTCGCCAATAACGGCAGTGTGCTGGAGCAGTCCACGCCGAAGCAGTGGCCGGAGTGGGAAGTGCCGGGCGGTCAGCTCACTACCAAGGGTGGCGTGCTGGAAGTCTATATGGGCCATTACATGCGCGAGTGGCTGGCGCAGCAGGGGATGGTGAAGACGGGAGAGTGCCCGCCAGCAGATAGCGTGTATGCTTACGCCAACAGCCTGCAGCGTACCGTCGCGACCGCGCAGTTCTTCATTACCGGTGCGTTCCCGGGCTGCGACGTTCCCGTGCATCATCAGGAAAAAATGGGCACCATGGACCCGACCTTTAATCCGGTGATTACCGACAACTCGCCGGAATTCCGCGAAAAAGCGCTCAAGGCGATGGAGACGGAACGGCAGAAAATGCAGCTTGGTGAAAGCTATAAGCTGCTTGAGCAGATGACGAACTACGCGGATTCCCCGTCCTGCAAGGAGAAAAAGGTCTGCTCGCTGGCAGACGCGAAAGATGCCTTCAGCGCCGACTATGAAAAAGAGCCTGGCGTGTCCGGGCCGCTGAAGGTGGGTAACTCGCTGGTGGACGCGTTCACGCTGCAGTATTACGAAGGCTTCCCGGCCGACCAGGTGGCCTGGGGCGAAATCAAAACCGACCAGCAGTGGCGCGTGCTGTCGAAGCTGAAGAACGGTTATCAGGACTCGCTGTTTACCTCGACCGAGGTGGCGCAAAACGTGGCGAAGCCGCTGGTGAAATATATCGATAAAACCCTGGTCACCGAACAGGCAAAAGCGCCGAAAATCACCCTGCTGGTGGGGCACGATTCGAACATCGCTTCCCTGCTCACCGCGCTGGATTTCAAGCCGTATCAGCTGCACGACCAGCAGGAGCGTACCCCGATTGGCGGCAAAATTGTCTTCCAGCGCTGGCATGACAAAAACAGCAATCAGGAGCTGATGAAAATTGAGTATGTCTATCAGAGCTCGGAGCAGCTGCGAAACGCCAGCGTGCTGTCGCTGCAGTCGCCCGCGCAGCGCGTGACGCTGGAGCTGAAGGGCTGCCCGGTGGATGCGAACGGCTTCTGTCCTGTCGATAAATTCAATGCGGTGATGAATAACGCGGCGAAGTAAAAGAGAACCCCCCGCTGCGGCGGGGGGAAACGCTTAGACGTTTTTACGTTCGATGGTTTGCTCGCCCCAGAAGAGCGAATCTTTGTCCGTTTTTTCGAAGGCGCGCACCAGCACTTCATCGCTGCCTTCTTCCCAAATCTGCTCCGCCAGCTTTTCATCGTACTTCGCGACTTCAAAGATAGCTTCGGCAATCTCCGGAGAGGTATTGCGTAAACTTGCCCATTCGCCCACGCGGTGGGCTTTGGATTCTTGAGTTGGCATGCTTGTCCTCCTGTTGGGTATTAGCCGTTGAGTTTTTTGGCGAGACCCGCGACGTATTCACCCTGATAGCGGGCGATAGAGAGTTCTTCATTGCTTGGCTGACGCGAGCCATCCCCACCGGCAATGGTGGTTGCGCCGTACGGCGTACCGCCGCGCACCTGGGAAACGTCAAACAGCTCCTGCGCGCCGTAGCCAATCGGCACGATTACCATCCCGTGATGGGCAAGGGTAGTCCAGGTTGAGGTAATCGTCTGCTCCTGGCCACCGCCGGTGCCGGTAGAGCTGAATACGCTGGCGAGTTTGCCGTAGAGCGCCCCGGACGCCCAAAGCCCGCCGGTTTGATCGAGGAAGGTTCGCATCTGGCCTGACATATTGCCGAAGCGGGTCGGGGTGCCGAAGATAATCGCATCATACTCCGCCAGCTCCTGCGGAGTGGCGACCGGGGCGTTTTGTGTTTTTCCCCCGGCTTTGGCGAAGGCTTCCGCCTGCATGGTTTCCGGTACGCGCTTCACCACAACCTCAACGCCGTCCACCCTGTTTGCGCCTTCTGCTACCGCGTGAGCCATGGTTTCAATGTGTCCATACATGGAATAATAGAGCACCAGAACTTTTGCCATTTTGCATCACTCCTCGTTGGTTTTTCTGACAGCGGATCGCTGCGTTCTTTTAAAGATATGTCATCACGGCCAGACTGCAAAAATGAACGGCATTTCTTTGATTTATAACAATATGGTGGGTAAACAGGTTTGTAGCAAAATGAAACAACTTTCTCGCCGCCGTTTTTTGAAATGATAAGAAAGGTTTATGAGTCTCCGTCGCGTCAACTCACCCGAAAGACTGAGATCATGTTGCAGGATATTACCTGTGACTTGCCGGATAGCCTCAGTCCACTAAGCTTAGTTTCACGCGGCACAGATAAAGGCGCTGTCCTTGAGCCGCGAGGTGAAAGAATCCTCTTTTACTGAATGCAATATGATGTCTAATGTTTCACACTCTGGAGGTTAGAGATGGCAAACCATCGTGGTGGTTCAGGTAATTTCGCTGAAGACCGTGAAAGAGCATCAGAAGCAGGTCGTAAAGGTGGCCAGCACAGCGGGGGGAACTTCAAAAATGACCCTCAGCGCGCATCAGAGGCTGGTAAAAAAGGGGGGAAAAACAGCCACGGCAGCAGTAAGTAACACGCCGGGTTGACTCCCTGCCGCCGGGTTTCCCCCGGCGGTTTTTTTATTTCTGCAACATTGAACTGTAACCAAAGGCGACGCACACTAGAGAATTGATCTCACTTGCTGGTGCCGCATGTCCGTCTCACGCTTTAAATTTTCCGTAAAACCGCAGGAAGCTATCCTCATTCTCATCACCATGTTCTGGGGCGGGACCTTTCTGGCCGTCCAGTACGCGGTGACCCTCAGCGATCCCTTCTTTTTCGTTGGCCTGCGCTTCGCGACGGCGGCGATAGCCGTGGGGCTGATATCCCTTAAAACGCTGCGGGGCCTGACGCTGAAAGAGCTCAAGGCGGGCGTGGCGATTGGGGTGGCAATAGCGATGGGCTACAGCCTGCAGACGTGGGGGTTGCAGACCATCTCCAGCAGCAAATCCGCGTTTATCACAGCGATGTATGTTCCGCTGGTGCCGCTTTTGCAGTGGCTCTGTCTCGGCAGAATTCCGGGTTTGATGTCCTGTATTGGCATCGTGCTGGCGTTTATCGGCCTGATCCTGCTGGCCGGGCCGGAAAATAATCTGCTGGCGCTGGGGCCGGGCGAAATCATCACCCTGATTGGGGCGATTGCCATTGCGGCGGAAATTATTCTGATTAGCGCCTGGGCGGGCAAGGTCGACGTCAAACGGGTGACGGTGGTGCAGCTCGCCACCGCGTCGCTGGTGGCGTTTGCGACGATGGTGCCGGCAGGGGAGTCCGTACCGCCGATCTCCACCGGGCTGGTGGTGGTCGCGCTTGGGTTGGGTATCTTCAGCGCCATTATTCAGGTCACCATGAACTGGGCGCAGCGCAGCGTATCGCCAACCCGCGCGACGGTGATTTATACCGGAGAACCGGTCTGGGCGGGGATTTTCGGACGTATTGCAGGTGAGCGTTTACCGCTGCTCGCGCTGGTGGGCGCGGCATTTATTGTCGCCGGGGTGCTGGTGAGCGAGTTAAAGCTCAGAAAGCGTCGGAGTGAAGCGAGTCATTTGACTGCTGAAAAAGGTTTAGATTGAAAAAAAGCGCAACGTTACTTAGGATATGTACGGATAAATACCGTACACGGTGAAGTAAACCATGCCAGCACTTAAAAAACAGCGTATCGATCTTCGCTTAACGGACGAAGACAAAACAATGATTGAAGAAGCGGCGGCGATGACGAATCAAACGATCACCCAATTTATGGTGAACAGCGCGTCAGAGCGTGCTGCTGAGGTCATCGAGCAGCACCGTCGTCTCGTATTAAACGAAGCCTCATGGAATGCGGTGATGGATGCCATCGACAATCCGCCTGAGCCAAATGAACGCCTGAAACGAGCAGCAAAACGTCTTCGAAACATGGAGTGAAGCGTCGTGGCAAATCTCACGATCGAAATGTTATCTGAGGGAACCGATTACGACTTCGAGGATTTTGATTGTGGTGAACCCTCGCTAAATGCCTTCCTTGCAGAACACCTGGTGCGTCAGCACAATGGGCGTATTTTACGAGCCTACCTGCTTAAAGAGCGCGATCGTCCGCGCGTCCTGGGCTATTACACGCTATCGGGAAGCTGCTTTGAAAGAGCGATGCTTCCTTCAAAGACTCAGCAGCGTCGGATCCCTTATAGCAACGTACCCAGCGTGACGCTGGGACGTCTGGCTATTCATAAAGAACTACAGGGAAACGAGTGGGGAACAACGCTTGTTGCACACGCTATGCGCGTGGTTTACCTGGCGTCGCAGGCTGTGGGAGTACACGGAATATTTGTTGATGCCCTTAGCGAGCAGGCTAAACGATTTTATCTGAAGCTGGGGTTTATCCCGCTGGCAGGCGACAACAGCCATTCTTTGTTCTTCCCGACAAAATCTATCGAACGGCTGTTTGAGCAGGCGTGATCGCTCTTAAGGAGCATGCAGGTCGGGTAAGGCGTAGCCGTCACCCGACATATCGATTTCACGAATCCTGATGTACCACCTCGCCCTGCGGCGCAGCGGCCATCCGGCGGCTCAACAGGGCGTTAAGCAGGATCGCGCCGAAGGTCGCCGTACCAATTCCGCCAATCGTAAACCCGCCCAGCGTCAGGGCAAAATCGCCCGCGCCCAGCACCAGCGTGACGGCCACCATGATCAGGTTGCTGTTCTGGCTGAGGTCGACCCGATGCTGCACCCAGATACGCGCGCCGGCCACGGCGATCAGCCCGAACACCACAATCGACGCGCCGCCGATGACCGGTGACGGAATGGTGTGGATCAGCGCGCCGAACTTCGGTGAGAAGCCGAGCAGCATCGCCATCACCGCCGCCGCCACGAAGACCAGCGTGGAGTAAACTTTGGTTACCGCCATCACGCCGATGTTTTCGGCATAGGTGGTGACGCCGCTGCCGCCCACGGAACCGGAGAGCATAGTCGCCAGCCCGTCGCCGACGAACGCGCGGCCCATGTACGGGTCCATGCTGCGCCCGGTCATCCCCGCCACAGCTTTCAGGTGCCCCAGGTTTTCCGCCACCAGGATCACCGCCACCGGGGCGATAAGCATCATCGCCTGGGTGTTAAAGGTGGGTGAGGTCACCTTCGGCAGGCCGAACCAGGCGGCCTGGTGAAGCAGGGTAAAATCAACCGGCTTGCCGAGGCCAAAAACGTTGGCCAGCAGCGCATAAACCAGACAGGCAACAATCAGCCCGACCAGAATCAGCAGCCGCTGGATCATCCCCCGCGTAAATACCGCCACCAGGCCAATGCACAGCACCGTGATCACCGCCATCCAGCTTTCAAACGGCGAGGCGGAGACGCTTTTTACCGCAATTGGCGCAAGGTTCAGGCCAATCGCCATCACCACGGCGCCCGTCACGACGGGGGGCATCATCCGTTCGATCCAGCGCGTGCCGATCTTCATTACCACCAGACCAATCAGGGTGTACACCAGACCGCAGGCGATGATGCCGCCGAGGGCCACGCTCAGGTTGGGGTTGATCCCCTGGCCGTTAAACCCGGTAGTGGCGATGACAACGCCGACAAAGGCGGCGCTGGATCCGAGGTAGCTGGGCACGCGCCCGCCGGTGACGAAAAAGAACAGCAGCGTGCCGATACCCGACATCAGAATAGAGAGGTTGGGGTCCAGCCCCATCAGCATTGGCATCAGTACCGTGGCGCCAAACATGGCGACCGCGTGCTGAACGCCCATCACCATCGTCTGCCCGAGCGGGAGGCGTTCATCCGGCGCGACCACGCCTGCTTCTGTGGAGGTCGATTTCAACTGCCAGTGGGGAAATCCGAACATGGTCTGTCTCCTTAGAGCGGGTTAACAGGCGGGTCGCATAAGCGCGTGGTAGCCGCGGTCAAACCACACCAGCCCTTGCGGCGCGGGGTGGCGAACAATCGAAACAATGTCGCAAAACAGAATGTCGTGGGTGCCGACGCTCACCACCTGGCTGATGCGGCAGTCAAACGAGGCCAGCGCATCCTCCAGGCGCGGGCAGCCCGTGTCGCCCGTCTGCCAGCGGGCAGCGGCAAAGCGTTCCTCCATCGGCGTTTTCCCGCCAAACAGATTGGACAGCGGCTCCTGCCCGGCGCTCAGGGTATTCACGCAAAGGGTGCGGTTTTCGCTAAACGTTGGCCAGACGGATGCGCCGCGGTTCAGGCACACCAGCAGGGTGGGCGGTGAATCCGTGACGCTGCACACCGCGCTGGCGGTGAAGCCTGCCATCCCCGCCGGGCCGTCGGTGGTGATGATGTTGACCGCCGCGCCAACGCAGGCCATGGCGTCGCGAAAGGTTTGTTTATCCGGTGTCATCACGATCGCTCCTTACGCCAGTCCGCAGGCATCGTCGAAGGCCAGGCGCGGCAGGCGCCCGTAGAGTTTGCGGGTATCGCCGTAGCCAATGTTGATCAGCAGATTGCTTTTAAGCGTTGTGCCGGTGAAAAAGGCCTCGTCAACCTTTTGGCGGTCAAAGCCCGACATCGGGCCGGTGTCCAGCCCCAGGGCGCGACAGGCGAAAATCAGGTAGGCGGCCTGCATTGAGCTGTTGCGAAAGGCGGTCTCTTCCGCCAGCGCGTGGCTTGCGGTAAACCAGCTTCTGGCATCGCCGTGCGGGAACAGTTCAGGCAGGCGCTCGTAGAATTCACCGTCCCAGGCGACAATTGCCGTAACCGGGGCGGTGAGCGTTTTCTCCAGGTTGCCGCTGGAGAGCGCCGGGCGCAGCTTCTCTTTTCCCTCTGCGCTTCGCACAAACACAATCCGTGCCGGGGAGCAGTTGGCGGATGTTGGCCCCCATTTCATCAGATGGTAGATCTCGCGCAGCGTCTCGTCGCTGACCGGAATATCCAGCCAGCCGTTGTGGGTGCGGGCGCTGGTAAACAGGGTTTCCAGCGCAGCGGGCGTAATGGCTTCGCTCATCAAGGCTCCTTATAAAGCGGGTTCAGGGCTGTGCAGCAGGCTGGCAAGCCCGTTCAGCAGCAGGGTGTTAAAGGTGTCCGGCTCGGTAACGTTGCAGGCATGCCCGCCCTGGCGCATTACCGCGCTGTGGCTGTGCGGGATCGCCGCCTGCAGCTCGGACGAGCAGACAGAGGGCACCAGCATGTCGTCGGCGGAACAGATGATCTGTACCGGGCAGCGGATCCGCGCGGCATGGCGGCTGAAGTCGGCCTTTTTCAGGGCGCTGAGCCTGTGCAGCAGGTTGTCTTTGCCCTGGAAATGGGCCAGCGCCAGCGCTTCTTCTGCCTCCAGGCGTGGCGCGCGGGCCGCCATCCAGTCTGCCGGATAAAGAAACAGCGGCTGCGCCTCGACCCACGCCTGGGCGCCGCCATAATGGAGCAGGCGCTCGCGGATCTGAAAGCAGCGGCGAGTGTGGGCGTTGAGGGTCAGCCAGCCGTTGACGCACACCAGCGCGGTGAGTGCTTCGGGCCTGTCGATGGCCAGCTGCAGGCCGACCAGCGCCCCCAGCGCGTGACCCACGACGCTGTAGCGGGCAATCCCGGCATCAGCCAGCGCCTGGGCCAGCTCGTCCGCCATCTGCGCAAGGCTGTACCCTTCCGGCAGGGTGTCGGGGTTATTGCCCGTTCCCCGCTGGTCATAGCACACCACCTGATACTCCGGCTCCAGCGCGGCCAGTTGGGGCAGCCAGTAGCTGCCGCTGCCGCCGAGACCGGAAATAAAGACCACTACTGGCACGCCCTCATACGGGGGCGGCGAGACGGAGAGTTTCATGGCTGCCTCACTTCGCGATGTGCGCAACGGTGGCGATTTCAACCAGCGCGTCCGGCTTCACCAGCCCGCACTGAATGCAGAACCGGGCCGGTTTATCGCCGGGGAAGAACTCGGCGTAAATCTCGTTAATCGCGGCGTAGTTTTTCCAGTCGGTGATAAAGATGCTGTTGAAGGTCACGTCCTCCATGGTGCCACCCGCCGTTTCGATCACGGTTTTGATCGTCTCCAGCACGTGGCGGGTTTGCGCCTTTGGGTCGTTGATAAACACCACGTTGTTGTCTTTATCAAACGGCAGCGTGCCGGAGACATACACCACGCCGTCGGCGAGGGTGCCGGGAACAAACGGGGCAATCGGGGTGCTGGTCCCCGGCGGAATAATCACGGATTTTGGCATCAGGTGTCTCCTCAGGCGATACGGGCGAGCGGGGGATTCAGGGCGTCGCAAAAATCGCTGACGTTACTGACCCAGCCAAAAAAGGTTTCGATATTGAACAGGGCCGCTTTCTGAGCGAATTCCGGCCCGGCCTGATGGGTCGCGTCTTCCAGCACCACGCCAAAATATTCGAGGAAAAAGCCGTCGCGCAGGGTCGACTCCACGCAGACGTTGGTGGCGATCCCGGTGAAGACCAGATGGCGAATGCCCCGGCTGCGCAGCAGGCTGTCGAGCGGGGTGTTAAAAAAGCCGCTATAGCGCGGTTTCGGCAGGACGAGATCACCCGCCTGCGGTACCAGCTCGTCCACCAGCTGATAGTCCCAGCCGCCTTTTGCCAACAGCTTGCCCTGCAGTTCGGGCCGCCTGCGCATGGTTTTCAGGGCGTTCGACTTGTGGAAGTTGGGCGAGCCGGGGCCGCCGGCCTCGACGTACTGGTCATCCCAGCCGTTCTGAAACCAGATGATGAGCATCCCCGCTTCGCGCGCGGCGGCGACGGCGGTTTTGATGTTCTCGATCACAGGCCTTGTGGCGGAGACGTCGAACCCCGCCAGGTCCAGATAGCCGCCTTTACTGGCGTAGGCGTTTTGCATATCCACCACGATCAGCGCGCTCTGCTCAGGCGCAAAGGTAATGGCTTCGGGGCGTGCGTTAAGGGTCGTCATTACGCCACCTCCTTCGTGACGGCAGGGATGTGAGCGCGGCACTGCATCAGCGGCTGGACGCGCTCGCCGAAGGTCTCCACGCCGGTGAGGAAATCATCAAAGGTAAGCAGGACGCCCTCGGCACCGGGCACGGCCGCCACTTCGTCAAGCATTCTGGCGACGCTGGCATACGAGCCGACCAGGGTGCCCATGTTGATATTGACGGCAGAGGTCGGGTCGGCCATCTGGCGCACGTTGGTATCCGCGCCGGAGCGGGTATCCTTCTGGCTCTGCTCCGTAAGCCAACTCAGGGCCTCCTCGTCGGCGCCGTCCTTATAGCGCTGCCATTTGGCGCGCGCGGCCTCGTCGGTTTCGTCGGCAATGACCATAAACAGCACGTAGGAGCCCACGTCGCGCCCGGTCCTGTCGGCGGCCTCTTTCATCCGCGCGGCGGTCGGGGCGAAGGCAGCAGGCGTGTTGACGCCTTTACCGAAGCAGAAATTGAAGTCGGCGTATTTGGCGGAGAATTCCATCCCCGCGTCGCTCTGCCCGGCGCAAATTACCTTCATCGGCACCGACGGCTGCGGGCTGACGCGGCAGTCGTTCATGGTGAAGAAGTCGCCCTTGAAATCGCTTTTGCCGGTGCCCCACAGATCGCGCAGGACCTGCACGTATTCGGTCAGGTAGTCGTAGCGCCGGGAGAAGTAATCGTCGCCCGGCCAGAGCCCCATCTGCTCGTACTCCGGCTTTTGCCAGCCGGTGACCAGATTAACGCCAAAGCGCCCGCCGGAGATGGAGTCGATGGTGGACGCCATGCGCGCCACGATCGCGGGCGGCAGGGTGAGCGTGGCGGCGGTGGCGTAGATTTGGATCCGCGAGGTGACCGCGGCCAGCCCGGCCATCAGGGTAAAGGACTCCAGGTTGTGATCCCAGAATTCGGTTTTACCGCCAAAGCCGCGCAGCTTGATCATCGAAAGCGCAAAGTCGAAATGGTAGTGCTCCGCTTTCTGCACGATGGCTTTATTCAGCTCGAAGGTCGGCATGTATTGCGGTGCAGTGGTCGAGATAAGCCAGCCGTTGTTGCCGATAGGTACAAATACGCCAATTTTCATCACGAACCTCTCTTCATTACGTCGCAGGTGTAACGGTGGTTTTGCAAAGGCGGTGCCAGTTTTGAAAATGGCTGTGTTATTAATGTGTTAATCAGAGGTTGGGGAATTGATGTCGGCAAATGTGGACTAACTGGTCAAAAACGTTGCACAGAAAACAGGCATTCATGCGCGATGGGAGTGCAGAATGTCGTGGCGAGACGGGGGTTTTGCTATGCTGAGGGCAACGCAGAATAAGGAGAGCGGGAATGGCACAAGGCGCAGTGAAAACACCAGGTAAACGTTCGCAGGCGGTGAGCGCCAAGAAGCAGGCGATCCTCAGCGCGGCGCTGGAGACCTTTTCGCAGTTTGGCATTCACGGCACGCGCCTGGAGCAGGTGGCGGAGCAGTCCGGGGTATCCAAAACCAATCTGCTCTACTATTACCCGTCGAAAGAGGCGCTGTACGTGGCGGTGATGCAGCAGATCCTCGATATCTGGCTGGCACCGCTGAAGGCCTTCCGTGAAGAGCTGGCCCCGCTGGTAGCGATCGAAGAGTATATTCGCCTGAAGCTGGAGGTGTCGCGCGATTACCCGCAGGCATCAAGGCTGTTTTGTCTTGAGATGCTACAGGGCGCGCCGCTGCTGCAGGCGGAACTCACCGGAGATTTAAAGCAGCTGGTTGACGATAAGTCGGCGATTATTGCCGGATGGGTAGCCAGCGGTAAGCTAGCCCCGGTTGACCCGCAGCACCTGATCTTTATGATTTGGGCCGCCACCCAGCATTACGCTGACTTTGCGGCCCAGGTTGAGGCGGTGACCGGCAAAACGCTCCAGGACGAGGCGTTTTTCCAGAGTACGCTGGAAAACGTGCAGCGGATGATTATTGAAGGGATCCGCGCGCGCTAGTTCTCCCCTCACCCTAACCCTCTCCCCAAAGGGGAGAGGGTACTGTTCTGTGCTGTCTTTTAGCCCTCGCCCCTATGGAGAGAGGGGGACTGCTCTGAGCTGTCTTTTCTCCCTCGCCCCTATGGGGAGAGGGGACTGTTCTGTGCTGTCTTTTAGCCCTCGCCCCTATGGAGAGAGGGAACTGCTCTGAGCTGTCTTTTCTCCCTCGCCCCTATGGGGAGAGGGCCGGGGTGAGGGGGCAGCTTAAGTCGCCCTCTTCACACTGCATCAGAGAGGCCAGAAACGCTTCACGCTCCACGGTTTTCTCCGCCAGGCACTGGTTAACAATCATTGGCTGGACGCTCCCGCCTTCCGTCCCCGAACCGATAAACGCGCAGTCCGCGTCGCGCAGGGCAATCCAGGCCTGCTGCGCCTTTTTCAGCAGGTCGCGCTGGGGAGTCGCTGCACGTTTAATGGCGGCCTGATAGGTCTGGTTGAGCTTTTTATCGGCAGCCTGGTACTGCTGCGCGCTACAGGTATTCATTTCAAGCTGGGTGGTTGCTTTGTCGCACTCGTTGGCCAGCGCGCTGGCGCTCAGCAGCAGTGCGGCACCGGCGATAAGATATCGTTTCATATACTCCCCAATAAAATAAGGCTCCGTCTCCGGAGCCTTATTAGCACAGCGTTAGCCGATTGTCATCAGGCTGGCGTTACCCCCCGCCGCCGCGGTGTTGACGCTGAGCGAGCGCTCCACGTACAGGCGCTCCAGCAGCAGGTTAGTTTCCCCGCGGGCGAAGCCCTGCACTGAAACAATCGCCCCGCTGCGGGCTGCCACCTGCTCGCAGAGCTCGCGCAGCTGGTCGGAATCGCCGTGGTAAATCACGGCATCAAACGGCTGCGTCAGCAGCGCATCGGCCTTCGCAAAGCGAATACGGGCCGAGACCGCTTTCGGCAGCTGTTTGGCGAGATCGCGATGCAGCGCGTCTTCCGGCCACAGCACCTCACAGCCGGTTGCCATCGCCGCGGCCAGCTGCACCAGCGCGTCCTGCTCGTTATCGGCCACGCACAGCACGCGCTCGCGCGGCATCAGCGTCCAGGTGTTGCGCTCGCCGGTTGGCCCCGGCAGCAGGCGCTGGGTGCCCGCCTGCGCCAGCTCCCCGTACTGCCGGGCAACCGCACGCAGCTCAGGACGTTTTTCCGCCCAGGCGATCATCGCCTCCAGCGGCTGCGTCAGCACGGTTTTCACCTGCGTATCCACCGGATAACTTGCGTCCTGGCGCGCCAGGGTGACGCCCAGGGCGTTTTCCGGACGGTTCGCCAGCAGACGGTACAGGTAGAGCGGACCGCCCGCTTTTGGACCGGTGCCGGAGAGGCCTTCGCCGCCGAACGGCTGCACGCCCACGACCGCGCCAACCATGTTGCGGTTAACGTACAGGTTGCCGACTTTGGCATTGCCGGTGACCTGCGCAATGGTTTCGTCGATACGGGTATGCACGCCGAGCGTCAGACCATAGCCGGAGGCGTTGATCTGATCGATAAGCTCCTTGAGATTGTTACGGCTGTAGCGCACCACGTGCAGCACCGGGCCGAAGACCTCTTTTTTCAGCTCGTCGAAGCTTGCCAGCTCAATCAGCGTTGGTGGCACAAAGGTGCCGGTCCGCCATTCGCGGGCATCTTCGCTGTTCTCGCGCACCGCCTGGAACACCGGACGGCCTTTCGCGCGCATGGCCTGAATGTGGTTTTCAATGTTGGCTTTGGCTTCCGCGTCGATCACCGGCCCAATGTCGGTGGTGAGACGGCCCGGGTTGCCCATGCGGCATTCGGCCATCGCGCCGCGCAGCATCTTCAGCGTGTGGTCCGCCACGTCGTCCTGCAGGCACAGCACGCGCAGGGCGGAGCAGCGCTGACCAGCGCTGTCGAACGCGGAGGCCAGCACGTCGACCACTACCTGCTCGGTGAGGGCAGAGGAGTCAACGATCATGGCGTTCATGCCGCCGGTTTCCGCGATGAGCGGGGTAGGACGGCCCTGCGCATCCAGACGGGTGGCAATATTGCGCTGCAGCAGGGAGGCCACTTCGGTCGAACCGGTAAACATCACGCCACGCATGCGGTTATCGGAGGTCAGCTTAGCGCCGACGGTTTCACCGCGGCCCGGCAGCAACTGGACCACGCCCGCCGGCACGCCGGCTTCCAGAAGAATGTTGATGCCCTGCGCGGCAATCAGCGGGGTTTGCTCTGCCGGTTTTGCCAGCACGCTGTTGCCTGCGGCCAGAGCGGCGGCAATCTGGCCGGTGAAGATCGCCAGCGGGAAGTTCCACGGGCTGATACAGACGACCGGACCCAGCGGACGGTGGGTTTCGTTATCGAAATCATCGCGCACCTGACCGGCGTAGTAGTGCAGGAAGTCAACAGCCTCGCGCACTTCGGCGATGGCGTTGCTGAAGGTTTTACCCGCTTCGCGCACCAGAATGCCGATGAGCGACTGCATCTGATCTTCCATCAGTACCGCGGCGCGTTCCAGAATGGCGGCACGCTCCTGCGGCGGGGTGGCGAACCAGATTGGCGCGTTATTCACAGCGCTGTCCAGCGCCTGGTCAACCTCCGCTTCGGTCGCTTCACGCACGTAGCCGACGATGTCTTTTGGCTCTGCCGGGTTGATCACCGGCTGCATTTCGCCGTCTGCAACGGGCTGCTCCAGCATCGGTTTGGCCTGCCACTTCTGCAGCGCGCTGTTGAGGAGGGCAGAGGAGAGGGACGCCAGACGGTGTTCGTTGGCGAGATCCAGACCCGCCGAGTTAACGCGACCGGCGCCATACAGCTCGCGCGGCAGGGCAATCTTCGGATGCGGCAGGCCAATCTGGCCTTCCTGCGCCGCCATCTTCTCAACGGCCTGCACTGGATCGGCCACCAGCTCGTCCAGCGGCAGGGTGGTGTCGGCGATGCGGTTAACGAAGGAGGTGTTCGCGCCGTTTTCCAGCAGACGACGCACCAGGTACGCCAGCAGGGTTTCGTGGGTTCCCACCGGAGCATAGATGCGGCACGGGCGGTTCAGCTTGCCGTCCGCCACTTTCCCGGTCACCTGCTCGTAAAGCGGTTCACCCATGCCGTGCAGGCACTGGAACTCGTACTGCCCAGGATAGTAGTTTTGACCCGCGAGGCTGTAAATGGCGGCCAGGGTGTGGGCGTTGTGGGTGGCGAACTGCGGATAGATCAGGTTCGGCACGCCGAGCAGCTTTTTCGCACAGGCGAGGTAAGAGACGTCGGTGTAAACCTTGCGGGTATAAACCGGATAGCCTTCCAGCCCTTCCATCTGGGCGCGTTTGATTTCGCTGTCCCAGTAGGCGCCTTTCACCAGACGGATCATCAGGCGACGGCGGCTGCGGCTGGCCAGGTCAATCAGGTAATCAATGACGAACGGGCAGCGCTTCTGGTAGGCCTGAATAACGAAACCAATGCCGTTCCAGCCTGCCAGCTCCGGCTCGAAGCACAGTTTTTCCAGCAGATCGAGAGAGATCTCCAGACGGTCGGCCTCTTCGGCGTCGATGTTAATGCCGATGTCATACTGGCGAGCCAGTAGTGTTAAAGACTTCAGGCGGGGGTAGAGCTCTTCCATCACCCGGTCGTACTGCGCGCGGCTGTAGCGCGGGTGCAGGGCGGAGAGCTTAATGGAGATGCCAGGACCTTCATAAATACCGCGACCGTTGGACGCTTTACCGATGGCGTGGATCGCCTGCTGGTAAGAGACCATATAGGCCTGCGCGTCGGCGGCGGTCAGGGCCGCTTCGCCCAGCATGTCGTAGGAGTAGCGGAAACCTTTATCTTCCAGCTTGCGGGCGTTCGCCAGCGCTTCGGCAATGGTTTCCCCGGTGACGAACTGCTCGCCCATCAGGCGCATTGCCATGTCCACGCCCTTGCGGATCAGCGGCTCGCCGCTCTTACCGATGATGCGGTTCAGGGAGCGGGAGAGGTTGGCTTCGTTATGGGTGGAGACCAGCTTGCCGGTAAACAGCAGGCCCCAGGTCGCCGCGTTGACGAACAGCGACGGGCTGCGGCCAATGTGGGAGTGCCAGTTGCCGTTGCTGATCTTGTCGCGGATCAGCGCGTCGCGGGTGGCTTTATCCGGAATACGCAGCAGCGCTTCCGCCAGACACATCAGCGCCACGCCTTCCTGTGAAGAGAGGGAAAACTCCTGCAGCAGACCCTGAACCATCCCGGCGCGGCCGGTGGCGGTTTTCTGGTTGCGCAGCTTGTCGGCTAACTGATACGCCAGGCTGTGCGCCTGGGCGGCAATGGCTTCCGGCAGGCGGGCCTGCTCCAGCAGCATCGGCACGGCATCGGTTTCTGCACGGCGGTAGGCGCCGGTAATGGCGGCGCGGCTGACGGACTGCGGCAGGATCTGCTCGGCAAATTCGAGGAACGGCTGGTGATTCTCTTCCACCGCCGTCGCGGCGTCGTCGCTTTCGTTCGCTGCGCCCGCCAGCAGTGCAGGCAGCTCCGGCAGGCCTTCTTCGCTCTCCAGCCTTTCCAGATAGTTGAAAATCGCCTGCTTGATTAACCAGTGCGGTGTGCGGTCAATGCGGGTTGCTGCGGTCTTAATCCGTTCGCGGGTCGCGTCATCCAGCTTAACCCCCATGGTGGTCATCCCCATGCCAAAACTCCTGTTGTTCTGTAATAGCGTTCTGTAGATAGCGTGAAATATCCACCATGTTGCAACTTTGTGCAACCGTGTTAAATGTGACCTGGTTTGCAACCCGGAAAATGAATGGATTGTTAACGAATGGTTAGCTGGAAAAACGCGCTGGCTTTTGTGCGGGAAGCCTGTTTTTATGCGGGAGTTAACACTTTTCAAAGGTGCAACCCGTAAAAGCGTGAGCGAGTGCAACCTATAGGAAACTCGTATCAAACCGGGGATGAATTTGATGTAAATGCAGTGTTAAATCGTTTGTCAGCGGGATGCGCATACGGCAGGATAGCGCGCCCAACGGAAACACATACACACATCACTACGTTCCGGTGATGACATAACAAGGCAGCCCGGACGGCTGTCGCTCGACATTTTGGAGAATTTGAATGGCTATTAGCACACCGATGCTGGTGACATTTCTCGTTTATATTTTTGGCATGATCCTGATAGGGTTTTTGGCCTGGCGTTCGACGAAGAACTTTGACGACTACATCCTGGGCGGCCGCAGTTTAGGCCCGATGGTGACCGCACTCTCTGCGGGCGCCTCCGACATGAGCGGCTGGCTGCTGATGGGGCTGCCGGGCGCGATTTTCATCTCTGGTATTTCCGAAAGCTGGATCGCCATCGGCCTGACCGTCGGCGCGTGGATCAACTGGAAGCTGGTGGCAGGCCGTCTGCGCGTGCATACCGAGGCCAACAACAACGCCCTGACGCTGCCGGACTACTTCACCGGACGTTTTGAAGACAACAGCCGCATCCTGCGCATTATCTCTGCGGTAGTCATCCTGCTGTTCTTCACCATCTACTGTGCCTCCGGCATTGTGGCCGGCGCGCGTCTGTTCGAAAGCACCTTCGGCATGAGTTACGAAACCGCCCTGTGGGCCGGTGCCGCGGCGACCATCCTCTATACCTTCGTGGGCGGTTTCCTGGCGGTAAGCTGGACCGATACCGTGCAGGCGAGCCTGATGATCTTCGCCCTGATCCTGACCCCGGTGATTGTGATTTTCACCGTCGGCGGCTTTGGCGAGTCGCTGGAAGTGATCAAGCAGAAGAGCATCGAAAACGTCGACATGCTGAAAGGGCTGAACTTCGTGGCCATCGTCTCCCTGATGGGCTGGGGGCTGGGCTACTTCGGTCAGCCGCACATTCTGGCGCGCTTTATGGCGGCGGATTCTCACCACACCATCGTGCATGCCCGTCGCATCAGCATGACGTGGATGATCCTGTGTCTGGCGGGGGCGTGCGCGGTCGGCTTCTTCGGTATCGCGTACTTCAACAACAACCCGGCGCAGGCGGGCGCGGTGAACCAGAACGCCGAACGCGTGTTCATCGAGCTGGCGCAAATTCTGTTCAACCCGTGGATTGCCGGCATTCTGCTCTCCGCGATCCTGGCGGCGGTGATGTCTACTTTGAGCTGCCAGCTGCTGGTCTGCTCCAGTGCGATCACCGAAGACCTCTACAAGGCCTTCCTGCGTAAAGACGCGAGCCAGAAAGAGCTGGTGTGGGTAGGGCGCTTTATGGTGCTGGTGGTGGCGCTGGTGGCGATTGCGCTAGCGGCCAACCCGGAAAACCGCGTGCTGGGCCTCGTGAGCTACGCGTGGGCGGGCTTTGGCGCCGCGTTTGGTCCGGTCGTCCTGTTCTCCGTCATGTGGTCACGCATGACCCGCAACGGCGCGCTGGCCGGGATGATTATCGGTGCGGTCACCGTTATCGTCTGGAAACAGTTCGCATGGCTGGGCCTGTACGAAATCATTCCGGGCTTCCTCTTCGGCAGCATCGGTATTGTGGTGTTCAGCCTGCTGGGTAAAGCCCCGTCAGCCTCCATGCAGAAGCGCTTTGCGGAAGCGGACGCGCACTACCACACTGCGCCGCCGACTAAGCTTCAGGCAGAGTAATTTTCCCCTCACCCTAACCCTCTCCCCAAAGGGGAGAGGGGACAGACCGTTCACCAGTTCGAGATGATAAATGATGATTAAAACAGGGTTAATGGTGGCAGCATTAATGCTGCTGGCGGGTTGTAACGCTCCCACGCAGCGCGCGGCGGTAGAGACCTGCAACGCGGATAACCAGATGCAGCAGACCACGCTCTATTTCGGCTTAAATCGCCCGGCAGGGGCGCAGATTACCGGCAACGAGTGGCAGCAGTTTGTCGACCAGGACGTGACGCCGCGCTTTCGCGATGGCTTAACGGTGTTTGATGCGCGCGGCCAGTGGCTGGGGAATGACGGGAAAGTGGCGCGCGAGCCGAGCAAGGCGCTGATGCTGATCCACGGGAAAGATGCCCAGAGCGAGAAGAACATCGAAGCGTTGCGCGGGATTTATAAGTCACGCTTCGCGCAGGAGTCGGTGATGCGCGTCGACCAGCCGGTGTGCGTGCAGTTTTAATAAAAAACGGCGGGAAATCCCGCCGTTGTTGTTTTGTAGCAAAGCAATTTACAGCACTAATCCCGCAAAGCTCGCCGACAGCAGGCTCACCAGCGTCGCACCGTATACGAGGCGCAGACCAAACCGCGACACCACGTTGCCCTGATGCTCGTTCAGCCCCTTAATCGCCCCCGCCACAATGCCGATGGAGGCGAAGTTCGCGAACGACACCAGGAAGACGGACAAAATGCCCAGCCCGCGCGGTGACATTTCATGGGCAATTTTTTGCAGCTCAATCATCGCCACAAATTCATTTGCCACCAGCTTGGTTGCCATAATGCTGCCCGCATTGAGCGCATCGCTCAGCGGAATACCGATAAGCCACGCCAGCGGATAAAACACATAGCCCAGGATCTGCTGGAAGCTCATGCCGAATACGCTGGAGAAGAGGGCGTTAACCGCGCTGATGAGGGCGATAAAGCCAATCAGCATTGCCAGAATAATCATCGCCACCTTAAAACCGGCCAGAATATACTCGCCGAGCATTTCAAAGAAGCTCTGAGATTCGTGCAGCTTCTCCAGCTTGATATCCGGCTCGGCTTCCGGACGCACCGGGTTAATAACCGAGAGAATAATAAAGGTGCTGAACATGTTCAGGATCAGCGCGGCAACGACAAATTTGGCGTCGAGCATGGTCATATAGGCGCCGACAATCGATAGCGAGACCGTCGACATGGCCGTGGCCGCCATGGTGAACAGGCGACGTGAGGAGAGATCCCCCAGCACGCCTTTGTAGGCAATAAAGTTTTCCGACTGGCCGAGGATCAGCGAGCTCACCGCATTGAAGGATTCCAGCTTGCCCATGCCGTTCAGTTTTGACAGCAGCGTCCCGATGATTCGAATAAAAATCGGCAGGATCCGCCAGTGCTGGAGAATACCAATCAGCGCCGAAATGAAAATAATCGGGCAAAGCACGCCGAGGAAAATAAACGCCAGCCCTTTTTCACCCATTCCGCCAAAGACGAAATTCGTCCCTTCCGAGGCAAATTTCAGCAGTGACTCAAAGAAGCCGGAAACATATTTAATCAGGAAAAGCCCGCTTTCGGCGTGCAGGAAAAAGAACGCCAGCGCAATTTCAATAACTATCAGCTGTAAAACATAACGAATGCGAATTTTTCGGCGGTCGAAACTCACCAGCCAGGCGAGCGCAAGAATAATCACCAGCGCCAGCAGGAAATGGACAATCTTAAACATGGGTTATTTTCAGTTGGTTTTTGAGGCGGATATTTAGCCACAGCGCTGGTTAACCGTAAATGGGCATTTTTATTATAACTTATAAACTTAACGGTAACGGCGGTAACTATTAACAGGCTTTGCGTTTACAACTCGTCATCAAATCACCACACATTTCGCTTGTGTTTCTTTTTGCCGTAATGATAATCACTATCACAAGAATTTACCTTTCTTTGCATCAGTTGACCGCGATAAACATTTAAGGTGTCGGCATGTTTGTTCCATTTCTCATTATGTTACGTGAAGGCCTTGAAGCGGCCCTGATTGTCAGCCTTATCGCCAGTTATCTGAAGCGCACCCAGCGAGGGCGCTGGATTGGCGTGATGTGGGTTGGCGTTTTCCTTGCCGCGGCGCTCTGCCTGGGTTTAGGTATCCTCATCAATGAAACCACCGGCGAATTCCCGCAGAAAGAGCAAGAGCTGTTTGAAGGTATCGTCGCCGTGATTGCGGTGTTCATCCTGACGTGGATGGTGTTCTGGATGCGCAAAGTATCCCGCAACGTGAAGGTGCAGCTGGAGCAGGCGGTGGATAACGCCCTGCAGAAGGGGAATCACCACGGCTGGGCGCTGATTATGATGGTCTTTTTCGCCGTTGCGCGCGAGGGGCTGGAATCGGTCTTCTTCCTGCTGGCGGCATTCCAGCAGGACGTGGGTATCTGGCCGCCGCTGGGCGCCATGCTCGGTCTGGCAACGGCGGTGGTGCTGGGCTTCCTGCTCTACTGGGGCGGCATTCGCCTTAACCTGGGCGCCTTCTTTAAATGGACCAGCCTGTTCATTCTGCTGGTGGCCGCGGGGCTGGCGGCAGGGGCGATCCGCGCCTTCCACGAGGCGGGCCTGTGGAACCACTTCCAGGGCGTGGCGTTCGATCTCAGCAACGTCCTCTCCACCCATTCACTGACTGGCACCCTGCTTGAAGGGATTTTCGGCTACCAGGAAACGCCGAGCGTCAGCGAAGTGGCGATGTACTTTATCTATCTGGTTCCGGCGCTGGTGCTGTTTGCAATGCCGCCGCGTACCGGTTCGCAGACGTCGCGCGTTGCGCCGTAATTATCGTTTTAGTTACAACATACTTTTTAAGGGAAGAGTCATGGCAATTCAGTTTCGTCGTAGTGCATTGTGCGCAGGCATTGCCGCGCTGTTCGCTTCTGCCTTCACCGCGCAGGCTGCGGATATTCCGCAGGTGAAAGTCACCGTCAACGATAAGCAGTGCGATCCGATGACCATCACGGTTAAGAGCGGGAAAACCCAGTTTATCATTCAGAACCATAGCCAGAAGGCACTGGAGTGGGAGATCCTCAAAGGCGTGATGGTGGTGGAAGAGCGCGAGAATATCGCCCCGGGCTTCAGCCAGAAGATGACCGCCAACCTGCAGCCGGGTGAATACGACATGACCTGCGGCCTGCTGACCAATCCGAAAGGCAAGCTGATCGTCAAAGGTGCAGCGACGGCGGACGCCGCCAAAGGCACGGCCCTGCTGAGCCTGGGCGACGCCATCACCGCCTATAAATCCTACGTCACCAAAGAGACGGCGGACCTGGTTACGGGCACCAAAGCCTTCACCGACGCGGTGAAAGCGGGCGATATCGAAAAAGCGAAATCCCTGTATGCGCCAACCCGCCAGCACTACGAGCGCATCGAGCCGATTGCCGAACTGTTCTCTGACCTTGACGGCAGCATTGATGCCCGTGAAGACGACTACGAGCAGAAGGCCGCCGATCCGAAATTCACCGGCTTCCACCGTCTGGAAAAAGCCCTGTTTGGCGATAACTCCACCAAAGGAATGGAGAAATATGCCGGGCAGCTGAACGCCGACGTGCTGGAGCTGCAAAAGCGCATCAGCGAGCTGGCCTTCCCGCCGTCAAAAGTGGTGGGCGGCGCGGCGGGGCTGATTGAAGAAGTGGCCGCGAGCAAAATCAGCGGGGAAGAAGATCGCTACAGCCATACTGACCTGTGGGACTTCCAGGCCAACGTCGACGGCGCGCAGAAAATTGTCGACCTGCTGCGTCCTCAGCTGCAGAAAGAGAACGGCGAACTGCTGGCGAAAGTGGATGCCAACTTCAAAAAAGTGGACACCATTCTGGCGAAATACCGCACCAAAGACGGGTTCGAAACCTACGACAAGCTGACCGACGCTGACCGTAATGCGCTGAAAGGCCCGATTACGACCCTGGCGGAAGATCTCTCCCTGCTGCGCGGCGTACTGGGTCTGGACTAAGCACGATGAACAAGCATGACGAGCACGACGTGGCGGAACCTTCCCGACGTCGTTTGTTAAAAGGGGTCGGGGCGCTGGGCGGCGCGCTTGCCCTGGCAGGTGGCTGCCCGGTTGCGCATGCGGCGAAACCGCAAAGCGCTCCCGGCACGCTGTCGCCGGATGCCCGGATGGAGACGCAGCCGTTTTACGGTGAGCACCAGGCGGGCATTCTGACGCCGCAGCAGGCTTCCATGATGCTGGTGGCCTTTGATTCGCTGGCCAGCGATAAGGCGGATCTGGAGCGGCTGTTCCGCCTGCTGACGGCGCGCATCGCGTTTCTTACCGCGGGCGGTCCGGCACCGGAGACGCCAAATCCGCGCCTGCCGCCGATGGATTCCGGTATCCTCGGGGCGTTTATCGCGCCGGATAACCTGACCATCACCGTGTCGGTGGGGGAGTCGATGTTTGATGGCCGCTATGGCCTGGCAAAGCAGAAGCCAAAAGCGCTGCAAAAAATGACGCGCTTCCCGAATGACTCCCTCGACGCGGCGCTGTGCCACGGCGACCTGCTCCTGCAAATTTGTGCCAATACCCAGGATACGGTGATCCACGCCCTGCGCGATATCATCAAGCACACGCCGGATCTGCTGAGCGTGCGCTGGAAGCGGGAAGGGTTTATCTCCGATCACGCCGCCCGCAGCAAGGGGAAAGAGACCCCGGTGAACCTGCTGGGCTTTAAGGACGGTACGGCCAACCCGGACAGTCACGATGGTGCGCTCATGAAGGAGGTGGTGTGGGTCACTGCCAATCAGGGCGAACCGGCGTGGGCGGTGGGCGGCAGCTACCAGGCGGTGCGGATTATCCAGTTCCACGTGGAGTTCTGGGACCGCACGCCGCTGAAAGAGCAGCAGACGATTTTCGGCCGCGACAAGCAGAGCGGGGCACCGCTGGGTATGAAGCACGAGCATGATGTGCCTGACTATGCGAGCGATCCGGATGGCGACGTTATCGCGCTCGACAGCCATATTCGCCTTGCTAACCCGCGCACCAAAGAGACGCAGTCCAGCCTGATGATGCGCCGTGGTTACAGCTATTCACTGGGCGTGACCAACTCCGGGCAGCTTGATATGGGGCTGCTGTTC
This sequence comes from Enterobacter sp. 296B2, assembly GCF_034106185.1. Lineage (NCBI taxonomy): Bacteria > Pseudomonadati > Pseudomonadota > Gammaproteobacteria > Enterobacterales > Enterobacteriaceae > Enterobacter > Enterobacter sp. 296B2. The sequence continues at coordinate 28,623 of NZ_JAWNCA010000035.1, forward strand.
GTCTGCTATCAGCACGATCTGGAGAAAGGTTTCCTGACGGTGCAGAAGCGGTTAAACGGTGAAGCGCTGGAAGAGTACATTAAGCCCATCGGCGGCGGGTATTTCTTTGCCCTGCCCGGCGCGCGCGATGCTGGTGCGTATCTCGCTCAAGGGCTGCTCGAAGCCTGATAATTGTCCCTGCGATAGTTCGCAGGGACATTATTTTTTCATATGACTAACATATTGTTATATTTCTGTAATATTTCTATATAAGACTGAATCCGCTGCAGGAGCAGTCTGAAAAGTTGCATTCAGGTAAAATAAATGTTGCATTTATGATAACTCCTGATGTACTTAAGATAAGACAGCGGTAGTTCCCGGCAGTGATGCTGAATCACTATGGAGATCGCGAATGGTTGCGTCCTGTACTGGACATGGTAAACATAACAACCGCAGCACCCGGCGCGGAGGCTCAGACTCCGGCAGCGATTTCCTCACCACTAAATTCTCCCCCACACCTCAAGAATCTGATTCGACCGACGTGCAGACCGGTGCGCGTAGCCGTTCTGTATCGTCATCTGATAAAGCAAGCAATGGCTTACAAGGAAGCCAACCCTCTGATGTTCGTGCGCATAATCGTGCCGAAGCTGGCGCGTGTGATGAATACCAACAACTCAAGGTGCTATCCATGGGAAGACAAAAAGCAGTGATCAAAGCTCGTCGCGAAGCAAAACGTGTGCTGAGACGGGACTCACGTAGCCATAAACAGCGTGAAGAAGAATCGGTCACCTCGCTTGTGCAGATGAGTGGCGTAGAAGCAATTGGCATGGCCCGAGACAGCCGTGATAATTCTCCAATTGTGGCGCGCAATGAGGCTCAGGCGCACTACCTGAATGCTATCGAGAGTAAACAGCTCATCTTTGCAACCGGTGAAGCCGGATGCGGGAAAACGTGGATCAGTGCGGCCAAAGCGGCGGAAGCGCTGATTCATAAGGACGTGGAGCGCATTATTGTTACCCGTCCGGTACTGCAGGCGGATGAAGATCTCGGCTTCCTGCCCGGAGACATTTCGGAGAAGTTTGCCCCTTACTTCAGGCCCGTCTATGACGTGCTGGTGAAGCGACTGGGTGCATCCTTTATGCAGTACTGCCTGCGGCCAGAGATTGGCAAGGTGGAAATCGCGCCGTTCGCCTATATGCGCGGACGTACATTTGAAAATGCGGTCGTCATTCTTGACGAGGCTCAGAACGTGACCGCTGCGCAAATGAAGATGTTCTTAACGCGCCTCGGGGAGAACGTGACGGTTATCGTTAACGGCGATATTACCCAGTGTGACCTGCCGTCCGGCGTAAAATCCGGGCTGAGCGACGCCATGTCACGTTTTGAGGAAGATGAGATGATTGGGGTGGTACGCTTCACCAAAGAGGACTGCGTGCGTTCAGCGCTGTGTCAGCGCACGCTGCAGGTCTATTCCGACTAAAGGTAAAGCATTATCGTTTTGCCGCTTTCCTGTAATTTCTTCCCGGCGTCATGCCGGGAAGCGTCTTTTATTCTTTGCAGAATTCACCTGTTATTGATAATTAACCATTTCGATTATTAATTTTTTTACGGCTGCTTTTTATTTGAGCGGTAGAAGTGTGACATGTGTTTATAATACCCACAAAATATCTATGAATATAATGATCCCGCTAATTGTTAGTTAAAAATTAAACGTGAATGTTGTCACAGATCATTACTACGAAGTAAAAATTAAGTTGGTGTCTGAAGGGGAGTTATCTATGTTTCGTACTTGTTCGAACAAAATTCTAAGAAGAAACACAACAGGGGATCCGTTCCCCCGAAACATCACGCTGAGGGTCATACATGAACGAACTGGTTGGTGCTATTAATGGTGTAATCTGGAGCCCTGCGTTAATATTTTTATGTCTGGGTGTTGGCCTCTATTTCTCACTGCGTAGTCGCTTTCTGCAATTACGTCATATCAAGCACATGATTACCCTGATGTTCCAGGGGCGTCCTACGGATGCAGGCGTGTCGTCGTTTCAGGCACTGACGATGACGCTGGCAGGCCGTGTGGGGACAGGGAATATCGCTGGTGTGGCCACGGCAATTACTTTTGGCGGTCCGGGCGCGCTTTTCTGGATGTGGATAGTCGCTTTTTTAGGCGCCAGTTCAGCATTTGTCGAATCCACCCTGGGCCAGGTTTATAAAGAAAAAATTAACGGTGAATATCGTGGTGGTCCTGCCTTTTATATTGAAAAAGGTTTAGGCGTTAAGTGGTACGCATGGTTATTTGCCATTGTGACTATTTTCTCCTGCGGGTTATTACTTCCGGGCGTGCAGGCAAACTCAATTGGTGCGAGCCTGGATATTGCCTTTGGTCTGAGTCCGAACGTGACGGCGGCATTACTTGCTGTGCTGTTAAGCTTTATTATTTTCGGCGGCGTGAAAAGGATCGCCAGCTTTAGCAGTATGGTCGTTCCATTTATGGCGCTGGGCTATATTATTGTCGCCTGCGTGATTATCGCCATTAATATTAACCAGCTCCCTTCGGTTATTCTGCTGATCTGGAAAAGCGCGTTCGGCCTGGAAGCAGGCTTTGGCGCCATCCTCGGTCAGGCGATTATGTGGGGTGTTAAGCGTGGCGTCTATTCTAACGAAGCGGCGCAGGGGACCGGGCCGCATGCGTCATCCGCGGCGGCGGTAAGCCATCCGGTGAAGCAGGGGCTGGTTCAGGCATTCTCGGTCTATATCGACACGCTGTTTGTCTGCTCCGCGACCGGGTTTATGCTGCTAATTACCGGGCTGTATAACGTCCAGGGCGTCGACGGCGCCGCGCTTTATACGGGAATTGCAGGCGTGGCCGCAGGTCCTGGCTACGTGCAGACGGCAATGGAAAGTATGATGCCGGGCTTTGGTAATTACTTTGTTGCTATTGCGCTGTTCTTCTTTGCCTTCACTACGATTATTGCTTACTACTATATTGCCGAAACCAATATCGCCTACATCAACCGCAAAATTCACCGCCCGTGGCTGACGTTCCTGCTTAAGTTATGTCTGATGGCGTCCACGGTCTACGGCACGGTTCGTACCGCGGATCTGGCCTGGGGACTGGGGGATATTGGCGTAGGGCTGATGGCATGGCTCAACATTATTGCCATTGTTCTGCTGCATAAAAAAGCGTTTGCCAGCCTGAAGGATTATGAAATCCAGAACGCGCAGGGGCTGGATCCACAGTTTGATCCGGTGCGTCTGGGGATTAAAAATGCGGATTACTGGCTGGAGGAGCGCAAGGATGAAGAGGGTTTGAATATCGGCCAGAGACCTGCTCCCGAGGGAAAGCAACCGGCTGGAAAGCTGAATAGCTGAGGAATGGTTGAGACCGGCCCGTGCTTTTGTACGGGCTTTTTTTTGTAGGTGGGGCAGCTCGTGTCGCACCGGGGGGGATTGACTCGCTTCGCTCGCCCTTCGGGCAGCCTGTTCGCTACGTTCTCAGTCTGTCCAACTGGCTGCGCCAGTTGTCGAACCCCAGTCGGGGGTTCTCATCCCCCCCCTTACGGAGAATATAAAAGAAAAAAGCCCGTACTTTCGTACGAGCTCTCATCTCAAATATGGCGGTGAGGGGGGGATTCGAACCCCCGATACGTTGCCGTATACACACTTTCCAGGCGTGCTCCTTCAGCCACTCGGACACCTCACCATATTGTTTTGCTGCCTGACCGCTTGGGGGGCAACGGGGCGCTACTATAGGGAGTTGCGCTAACACGGTCAAGCAGATTTTCAGCTTTAGTGCCTGTTCGGTTAAGCATTAATCAGCTCCACGGTTTTTACGCCGTGGAGCAGGGGATTAACGCTGTGAATCGAGTACTTCGCTGTTTTTAACCACTTCCTGTGCTTTGCCGTAGCTTTCGATCAACAGCTGGTAAGCCGGGAAGATGTGGGTATACACCTCAGCCCATTCAGCCGCGTCCTCACGGTTCCAGGTGCGCTGGATCTCAGAGGCCACCGCGGCGGTATCCATTGGTACCACACCGGCCTGGACCACGCGTGCCAGGGTGATCTCCTGCGCCATTTTGCTGTAGGTGCCGGAAGCATCAATCACCGCAAACACTTTATAGCCGTCCGCCACCGCGCTGATGGACGGGAAGGCCATGCATACGCTGGTGATCGTGCCGGCAATAATTAACGTCTTGCGACCGGTGGCTTTTACCGCCGCCACGAACTCCGGATTATCCCAGGCGTTGATCTCACCTTTGCGTGCCACATACTGCGCATGCGGCGCGTTGGCGTGGATCTCAGGGATAAGCGGGCCGTTCGGTCCCTGTGGAACGGAGGCCGTGGTGATCACCGGGATCTTCGCCAGCGTAGCAATTTTTGCCAGCGCCGACGCACGGGCGCGCAGCTCCGGCATGGGCATGTCGCCGACGGTCTGGAACAGCCCGCTCTGGTGATCGATAAGCAACATCACCGCATCGTTCACATCAATAACCGGACGGGTACCATTAAAATTCGCAGGTGTAGACATGTTCTTCTCCTTTATTACGATTACGTTCAGATCTGGCCGAAGCGGCCGGAATTGAAATCACGAATGGCTTCCGCGATCTCGGTTTTACTGTTCATCACAAACGGGCCGTAGCCCACGATGGGTTCATTCAGCGGCTCGCCGGCCATCAGCAGCACTTTGGCATCGCTGTTCGCCTCCAGGTGCAGCTTGTTGCCTTCCTGACTCAATACGACCAGCTGGGCTTCACCTGCCTGCGTTGTACCGTTCACCGTTATGTTGCCTTCAAGCACGACCAGCGCGGTGCTCCAGCCTTCGGGCTGATTGAGCGTCAGATGGCTTCCCTGGTTCAGCGCGATGTCCCAGACGTTCAGCGGTGAGAAAGTGTGCGCAGGGCCGGTAACCTCGTCGTAGCGACCGGCAATCACCCGCAGGGTGCCGCTGTTATCCGGTAGCGTCACAACCGGGATATCGCTTTTGGTGATGCTCTGGTAGCCCGGTGCCGCCAATTTGTCTTTCGCCGGCAGGTTGACCCACAGCTGCATCATTTTCAGCTCGCCACCTTTCTGCGCGAAGGCGCTGGAGTGGAACTCCTCGTGCAGGATGCCTGCGCCTGCCGTCATCCACTGCACGTCGCCCGGGCCAATGACGCCGCCTCTGCCGGTTGAGTCGCGGTGCTCCACTTCCCCGGAGTAGACGATAGTGACCGTTTCAAAGCCGCGATGAGGATGCTCGCCCACGCCGCGTTTCGCGCCGTCCGCCGGGAAGGTGTACGGTCCGGCGTAGTCCAACAGCAGGAACGGGCTCAGCGGCTCGCCGTGCGTCTGGTAAGAAAACATTGAACGAACCGGGAAACCGTCACCGACCCAGTGCGGACGAGGTGCGGTATAAACGCCTGTTACGTTTTTCATGATGAGCTCCTGATGTTCTGTTGATGTAATTAGCTTATATTCAAGGTTAATATCCCGGTAGATAGTGAAATTGACATTCACTGTTCTGAAAATGGAACGATGAGGGCGTATGCAGGATCTCAATGATTTCGCGTGGTTTGTGAAGGTGGTGGACCATGGTGGGTTTGCGGCGGCGGGTCGGGCGCTCGATCAGCCCAAGTCGAAACTGAGCCGCCGGATTGCTCAGCTGGAAGAGCGCCTTGGCGTGCGGTTGATCCAGCGCACTACGCGGCAGTTTACGGTGACCGAAGTCGGGCAGACCTTCTATCAGCACTGTAAAGCGATGATGGTGGAGGCCGAAGCTGCGCAAGAGGCGGTGGCGGCTTTACAGGCCGAGCCGCGCGGTGTGGTCAGGATCACCTGCCCGGTAACCTTGCTGCACGTTCACGTGGGGCCGATGCTGGCACGGTTTATGGCACGCTATCCGGGGATCAATCTTCAGCTTGAGGCCACCAACCGGCGAGTCGATCTGGTGGGCGAGGGCATTGACGTGGCGATCCGCGTTCGTCCACGTCCCTTTGACGACAGCGATCTGGTGTTAAGAGTGCTGGCAGACAGGGGGCACTGCCTGGTGGCGAGCCCTGCGCTGATTGAGCAGATGGGCAACCCTGCCGTGCCCTCTGAGCTGAGCGAATGGCCGGGCTTGAGCATGGGGGCGGGAAAGCAGCTGCATAAATGGGAACTGGGCGGGCCGGACGGGGCAAAAGCGGAGATTCACTTTACGCCGCGCTTGATTACCACCGACATGCTGGCGCTGCGTGAAGCGGCAATGGCGGGGGTAGGGGTCGTGCAGCTGCCGATTTTGATGGTCAAGGATCAGCTGGTATCAGGGGAATTGGTGCGGGTGCTGGACGCATGGGAACCCAGACGGGAAGTTATTCACGCGGTTTATCCTTCCCGGCGTGGTTTACTGCCGTCGGTCAGAACGCTGGTGGATTTTCTTACCGAAGAATATGCCCGGATGGTGGAGGAGTAACAATCCCCTCGCCTTGCGGGCTGAGGAATCCCCCGAAACTAATGCGAGCAGTAAATAATTCCCTCGCCCCTTTGGGGAGAGGGTTAGGGTGAGGGGCTCAGACCGCACCGAGCTGCTTATAGCTCCGGGGGGATTGACTCGCTTCGCTCGCCCTTCGGGCAGATTCCTCGCAGGCTCGTCATCTGTCCAACTGGCTGTCGCCAGTTGTCGAACCCCGGTCGGGGGTTCTCATCCTCCCCTTATGGAGAATATAAAAGAAAAAAGCCCGTACTTTCGTACGAGCTCTCATCTCAAATATGGCGGTGAGGGGGGGATTCGAACCCCCGATACGTTGCCGTATACACACTTTCCAGGCGTGCTCCTTCAGCCACTCGGACACCTCACCATATTGTCATCCCGTTGTTGTCGGGACGGGCGCTAATGTAAGGAAAAGCCGAACTGCCGTCAACTCACTTTTTCAGTAATTTAGCGCGTTTAGACAAACTTCAGGCAACATGATTCTTAAATGTGCTGAAAGCGTCTTTTTTATCAACAACACAGTCGCGCAATAAATTTGCTATGCTGACCGTCCAGTTAAAAAGCAAACTAAATCAGCGCAATAAAAGGCAGGAATGACTATGGATATACTCTTCTATCACCCCACTTTTGATACGGCTTACTGGATTGAAGCACTTTCTGCGGCGCTGCCGGGCGCTCGCGTTCGTGAATGGAAGCGGGGTGATAACGAACATGCCGACTACGCGCTGGTCTGGCATCCTCCGGTGGAAATGCTTCAGGGCCGTAAGCTGAAGGCCGTTTTCGCGCTCGGGGCTGGCGTGGATTCCATTCTGAGCAAACTGAAGGCACACCCTGAAATGCTGCCGGAAGAGATCCCTCTGTTCCGCCTGGAAGATACCGGAATGGGGCAGCAAATGCAGGAATATGCCGTGAGCCAGGTGCTGCACTGGTTCCGCCGCTTCGACGATTATCAAGCCTTTAAACAGCAGGCCCACTGGGAGCCGCTGCCGGATTACCGTCGCGAAGATTTTACAATCGGCATCCTCGGCGCCGGCGTGCTGGGCTCAAAAGTGGCTGAAGCGCTTGCCCCGTGGGGCTTCCCGCTGCGCTGCTGGAGCCGCAGCCGTAAAGATTATCCGGGCGTTGAGAGTTTTGCCGGAACGGATGAGCTTCCGGCCTTCCTGAGCGGCACGCGCGTGCTGATCAACCTGCTTCCCAATACGGCGGAAACGGTAGGGATCATCAATGAAGCCTTGCTCAATCAGCTGGTCGATCAGAGCTACCTGATGAACCTGGCGCGTGGGGTGCATCTGGTCGAGCCGGATCTGCTGAAGGCGCTGAACAGCGGGAAGCTTAAAGGCGCCATGCTGGATGTTTACAGCCGTGAACCGCTGCCGGAGGAAAGCCCGCTGTGGCGACATCCGCGCGTGGCCATGACGCCGCACGTGGCCGCCGTCACGCGACCGGCCGAGGCGGTGGCCTATATCTCGCACACGATCGGTGAAATAGAGAAGGGTAACCCGGTTACCGGACAGGTCGACAGACAGCGCGGCTACTGAGAGAAACCCGGCGTTCGCCGGGTTTTTGCTAATATTCGCCGCTGATAACTGCTATCCTTTGGAAAAAACGCAGAGGAGAGAAAGATGTATCCCGTTGACCTGCATATGCACACCGTCGCCAGTACCCACGCGTATAGCAACCTCCATGATTATATCGCTCAGGCGAAGCTTAAAGGCATCAAGCTTTTTGCGATAACCGATCACGGCCCGGATATGGCGGATGCGCCGCACTACTGGCATTTTGTGAATATGCGTATCTGGCCGCGTCTGGTGGACGGCATCGGGATACTGCGCGGCATTGAGGCGAACATCAAAAACACCGACGGTGAAATTGACTGCACCGGCCCGATGCTGACCTCCTTAGATCTGATCCTCGCCGGTTTCCATGAGCCGGTTTTCCCGCCGCAGGATAAAGAGACCAATACCGCGGCGATGATTGCCACCATTGCCAGCGGCAATGTGCATATCATTAGCCACCCGGGCAACCCGAAGTACCCGATTGATATTCAGGCCGTGGCGCAGGCCGCGGCGAAACACCGCGTGGCGCTGGAGATTAATAACTCCTCGTTCGTGCACTCGCGTAAGGGCAGTGAAGCCAACTGTCGAGAAGTGGCTGCCGCCGTGCGTGATGCGGGTGGCATGGTGGCGCTGGGCTCTGATTCGCACACGGCCTTCACACTGGGGGATTTCAGCGAGTGCCTGAAAATATTGCAGGATGTGGATTTCCCGGAAGAACGCATCCTGAACGTCACGCCGCGTCGTATGCTCGATTTCCTTGAGTCGCGCGGCATGGCGCCGATTGATGAATTTGCCGATCTTTAATTGAATAACGGAATAAAATAATGAATGAATTCTCCATCCTTTGCCGCGTGCTGGGCTCCCTCTATTATCGCCAGCCGCAGGATCCGCTGCTGGTTCCGCTGTTTACGCTGATTCGCGAAGGTAAGCTGGCGCAGAACTGGCCGCTGGAACAGGATGAGTTACTGGAACGCCTGCAGAAAAGCTGTGATATGCAGCAGATCTCAACGGACTACAACGCGCTGTTCGTAGGCGAAGAGTGCCGTGTGTCGCCGTATCGTTCGGCCTGGCAGGAAGGGGCGACCGAAGCGGAAGTGCGGGCATTTCTCTCCGAACGCGGGATGCCGCTGAGCGATACGCCAGCCGATCATATCGGTACGCTGCTGCTGGCAGCCTCCTGGATCGAAGACAATGCAGGCGACGATGAAAATGAAGCCATCGGGATCCTCTTCGAGACGTATCTGCTGCCGTGGGTCGGAACCTTTCTGGGTAAAGTGGAAGCCCATGCCACCTCTCCGTTCTGGAGAACGCTGGCCCCGCTGACGCGTGACGCCATCGCAGCAATGTGGGACGAGCTGGAAGAAGAAGCTGAAGAGTGATTTTCATCACAAAAATTCTGCAACGATACATTTCCGCATGCACGTACTGTGCTTTCGATCTCATTTCTATGGCGCGCATCTGCTAAGATGCGCGCCATGAACATATTACTTTGTATTGCGATCACGACAGGCATTCTCTCCGGTGTTTGGGGATGGGTAGCGGTGTCTCTCGGTTTATTAAGCTGGGCTGGCTTCCTGGGCTGCACGGCCTATTTCGCCTGTCCTCAGGGCGGGCTGAAAGGGCTCTTTATCTCAGGCTGCACGCTGATGAGCGGCGTGATCTGGGCGCTGGTCATCATGAAGGGCAGCGCGCTGGCGCCGCATCTGGAGATGCTGGGGTACGTCATGACGGGGGTTGTCGCCTTCCTGATGTGCATTCAGGCGAAGCATCTGCTGCTGTCGTTCGTGCCGGGCACCTTTATGGGGGCCTGCGCGACCTTTGCCGGGCAGGGGGACTGGAAGCTGGTGGTTCCTTCCCTGGCGCTGGGACTGCTGTTTGGCTACGCCATGAAGAACAGCGGCCTTTGGCTGGCGGCGCGACGGGAAAAAACGCAAAACATCACCGCGGTGAGTGAATAAAAAAAGGCGAGATAATCATCTCGCCTTTTTTATGCGCTGCCTGTCAGGATTCCGGAGGCACCGACATATCACGGTATTTCACCAGGATCGGGTTCTGCACGTCCGCTTTGTTTTGCAGATCCCACAGCCCGCGATCGATACCATCATTAATTAAGAAGATCACGCCGGTTTCAATGGCTGACATCAGACACATCATGACCGGTTCGTTAGAGGTGTAGCCAATTTCACCCTCCAGCAGACGCTGGTAGTCGATGAAGCGGAATACCCCAGCCTGAACTTCATAAGACAGTATCGTTTTGCTGGTGTTGACCGAAGATAGCACTTCACCGGTACTGACGTTAACGACGCGCAGGTTAACCGCAATTTGGTCGAGCTGGTACTGGGTATCCGCGCCGATACCGAAGTAGCGCGCCCCAACGCCGCCCGATTTTACGTTACTCTCGTAACCGATAATCGAACCCTCAATCATCACGTTTGCGGCGGCCAGAGACTGCAGAGGCATCCGGTTATTGTCCGCGACGGTGCCATTCTCCTGCGCGGCGCGAATGATTTTGCGTTCATTTAACAGGTTCTGAAGCCCCTGGCGTTCCAGCGGTATAAACCAGTGCGAATCCTTCAGTGCGGTCACCAGCATGGCGGTGGCGCTTTGCGGCACCGCGGTGGAGAAGTTACTTGCCGGGTAAGGCTTAAATTGCCCGGTTTCATCCTGAATGTTGTATACCGAGACAAATATCTTGCCCGTAGGTGAAGGCAAATGGGTTAAATCACGATAACTCTGGGCCCGGGGCATTAATGTTGGTTTTGCAGCTTCTTTAGGTGGAGCAGTTAAACAACCGCTCAATAAGCACACTGCAACAAATATCAGGAAGCGCTGCATGATCGTTGTCCTTATTTAGCTATTGTTTAAAAGTCAGTTGAATTATTTTGCAGGCCGGAAACCTCTATGGTGGAGGTTTTTCCGGTTTTACGATCGGTCACATTCAACTGGAGCTGTCCGTCCCTGTTGGCGATGTCGACAATAAAGTCGTTGGTCATCATTCGGCCGGGTTTGCCGGTATTAATGTTGGTCAGCAATCCCCCTAAAATCTGCGACTGGATAGCCTGGGTGAAGTTATCCAGTGCGGAAGGGGTATCAACGGTAAAATCCTGATAGCTCGGATCTTTATAGGAGTTTTGTGCCTGGGCTTGATTCAGCAGAAAGGCACCGTTGTTGGGGTTGCCGCCAAAGTTAGGGTTACGGAACTGGAAGGTCATATTTCCGGCCCAGCTCAGGGGAGCAATAAGCATGATCGAAACAACTGCATATGCAATACGCATGACAGCCTCCGCATATCGGTTCGCTAGAACTCATCTTTTGCTAAATCGCTGGTGCTTAATAGGGCTTTATCTATTTGCAGGCGATTAATAGCGTCTTCAGTTTGAGCCAGTGCTAAGGCTACGTTTTTATCGAAGTCTGTTTTCGAGGGGAATAAAAACGTTTGATAAATAACGTCCTGATTGGCCGTTATGGTTATCCAGCTTCCCCAACGTGCACTGGGCCGCTCGTTGATTGTTAAATTACCCGTGTAGGGACTGTCCCATTTATCGCTGAAGGCCCGGTAAAAGCTGTGCCCGATCGATGAGACCGTGTGGTCAGTTAACAATCCGGGAACTTCGACCTCAACGGCCTGTAGGTTCCCAGCAGCGAGCAGGAGACTCGCTGCGGCGATCCAACTCAACGTGCGCTTCATGTCATTAACGCCTGAGGTTATCGTTTGCCCATGAAACAGCCTGAGTTCGGTTTTTAACAGCTATCTTCTTGAAAAGATTATAAAGGTGCGTCTTCACCGTATTTTCGCTGATAAATAACGAACGGGCGATTTCAATATTTGAAGCACCAATGCGTAATTTGTTCAGGATCTCTTTCTCACGGTGGGTGAGCAGCGCTGATTCCGAACTGTTATAGCGGTAATTTCCGGAGTGCGTGATGAGGTAGCTGGCCAGCTTTTGCGAGAAATAGCATTCGCCGCGCAATATGCCTTGCAGACCATCTACCACCCGAACCTCTTCTTCAGTGACGTAGAACACGCCATTGATATGCGGCCAGCTTTCAATATCTCTGAAAGGATATTCATCAGGCGTATTCAATAATAACACGCGGATATTATTGTTTTTCCTGCTTAAGTTATCTTGCCAGTAATGGATAAGCTTTTTATCGGCCTCCATCATATCAAACAGAATGATGCTGCCAGGCGCAATATCATCAAAAGAACGTTGAATATTATGCAATTTCCCGTTCAGTGATAAAGATTGCTTTAAATGTTGTAATAAAGCTGTCGCTTGCAGAGAAGGTTTTGTGATCAACAGTAATGTATGACCATGTAAACTATGGACTTCATTATACATGATGAAACCCCACTTATTTTTGGCACCTGACAGCCGCCCTCTCTGTAAACAAGAGGGCACCAGAAGTACTGACAGATGTTGCACTGCTGTGTGTAGAAACAGAACATAACCTCCACAGGGAGGTAAATATAAAACCAATTTCGCACATCTAATTTCAATCTAGCTTTTACGAGTTTTAAAGCAAGTGTTAATCATGTAACAAGATGTAAAAATCAATATTAATTTGTGTAAATTGCAGATTTTTAATGTTGTTATTTGATATGAAAGTTGTACATGTAAATAGT